>NZ_BAAFHL010000037.1:0-25411 GCF_042849955.1 Chryseobacterium barbadense | reverse complement strand
TAGCTGCCGCTGTTACAAACCGTTGATAAATTCAGGCGGCACGGTATATGATACCAAAGTAGGAATTACAGCTTTAGGAAGAGCAGGGTCAAATACCAATTGGCCATCAGCCCGTAAAGGAGCTCATATTGCTCTGGAAGCTAAAACCAAGGGTTTCGTCCTTACCAGAATTGCAGATCCAACAATAATTACTAATCCTGTAGATGGAATGATGGTTTATGATACAACTCTTAACTGTCTAAGAGTATATGTGGTCGATTCTATGACCCCTTCAAATACAGGCTGGAAATGTTTTAATACACAAACCTGCCCGGATTAATTACAAATTAATATGAAAAATTTATTCGATCGTTGTTCCTTATTAAATATCTATAGAACAATTTATTACGGATCACTATTGATTTTCGCTTCTTTTAAGTCTGTAGATTCAAAGAAATACGTTTTTGAAAATTATTCCAATTATAGAAGTTCCGAACAGTTTTCTGTATTAACAGATACTGATAATGATGGAATACCTGACCCTCAGGACTTGGATGATGACAATGACGGAATATTGGACAGTAATGAAGGTTTATGTTACTTATCTTCTACAGCTAGTGATAATTTTGACAGCCCCTTACAATCAAACAGCAATGGAAATAATTATCAGCCATCAGATACTTTTAATGGCTGGACAATCGTTAGCGGAAATAGGTTTAATGTAGTTCGTGTCAATGGATCCGGTTATACTGCAGGCCCGGATACAGCCCATTCAGGTAGCCAGTATATAGATATAGATAATGGTTCATCATATATTTATAAAACGATTACAGTTTCAACTCCTGTTTTGATCACAGCTTCTGCATGGTTTTCAAATAGAGATACCCAGGCAAATAATTATCCTTCTTCCGGATGGATCGCAAAACTAGAAATTCTTAATACTTCAAACAATACAGTAACCGTTTCAGGGAATAACATAAATTTCACTAAATCAATGGGGCAAGAAAGCTGGCATGAGTCATCTTTCGGCAGCACACTACTTCCTCCAGGAAGCTACAGAATCCAAGTTTATGTGCATGATTTTGGCCATGTAGATACTATTCATTATTGTTTTACAAAAGATACAGACGGCGATGGAATCGCTGATTATCTAGACACTGATTCTGATAATGACGGATGCCCTGATGCGGTAGAAGGAGGTGGAAACATTGGTCAGTCACAAGTTAATGGTAATGGGAATATAATTGGCAGCGTAGATGCCAATGGAGTGCCGACACTTGCAAATGGAGGACAAAGTATTGGCGATTCGCAAAATGCAGGTGTCAATAGCTGCCGCTGTTACAAACCGTTGATAAATTCAGGCGGCACGGTATATGATACCAAAGTAGGAATTACAGCTTTAGGAAGAGCAGGGTCAAATACCAACTGGCCTTCAGCCCGTAAGGGAGCTCATATTGCTCTGGAAGCTAAAACCAAGGGTTTCGTCCTTACCAGAATTGCAGATCCAACAATAATTACTAATCCTATAGATGGAATGGTGGTTTACGATACGACTCTTAACTGCTTAAGAGTATATGTGATTGACCCTACCTCCTCTTCCAATTCCGGATGGAAATGTTTTAATATACAAACCTGCCCGGATTAATCACAAATAAAAAAAACAAAATAAATACATAATGAAAAAAATATTTCGAATGATAATTGTATGTTATAGTCTACCGATCTGTGCACAAATTAGTATAGGTAAGACCAGTATAACCAATGATTCGGTTTTATTAGAATTTGGTACAGATCCCAAAGGCATTCTGTTACCCTGGGTAACAAATACATCTGCTGTTACCGGCGCAGTACCTGGAACTATGATATTTGATATATCCGATAAAAAAGTGAAATACTTTAGAGGTGGAGCTTCTTCTACATGGGTTGACCTTAGTATAGATACTTCTGGAGTGGTAGATACCTCTTTGCAGAATTCACTTACCGAAGTGTCATCTGCTAAGGTTATTATGGGGGCTAATTCTTCCTCAGCACCCGGCATCCTGGTGCTGGAATCTTCCAATAAGGCAATGGTTTTACCGAAGGTAGCTTCGCCGCACCTTAACATTATTAACCCTTCTCCGGGAATGATTGCTTATGACACTGCTAAGAAACAGTTAGCTGTTTTTAACGGTTCGGTATGGTCATTTTGGAAGTATTAAATAATATCGTTATAAAATGATGAAATCTATATATGTCAGCTAATGACACTCCTATCTTTCTCCCTGTCATACCAGGGAGAAACAAAAGGGGTATTCAAATCTGTAACCTGTTAGATTAAAGTGGAGAGTTGTTGAATGAAAAGAATAATATAAAAATAAATTTATGGGTTTTATTAAAGAATTTAAAGAATTTGCATTCAAAGGAAATGTGATTGATTTAGCAGTGGGGGTCATCATCGGTGCTGCTTTTGGGAAAATAGTGACGTCTGTAGTAGAAGATGTAATTACTCCTTTATTGTTAAGTCCGGCGCTAAAAGCAATGGGTGCAGATAATATTGCTGCATTATCGTGGAACGGGGTAAAATATGGAAACTTCCTGTCTGCTGTCATTAATTTCCTCTGTATTGCCTTCGTCTTATTCTTAATCATTAAATCAGCGAATAAGCTAAAGAAGGAGGATCCTGTTTCATCCGAAAGCTCACTGACTGAAATTTTGTTGATGGAAATTAGAGATGAATTAAGAAATAAGTAACAATAAAAAAACTCTTGGATTTTCTGAGAGTTTTTCGATTTAATTAAACTTAAGAATGTATAAAAACATCCACATAGGAAGCTATATTTTATCAAGGTGGCAAAAAATGGGTATCCCCATGGAAAGAACTCGTAACTTTTTACGAACATCTGAAAAAGACATTGAAAAGATGTTTCTTCAAAAATCATTAGATACGGAAACATTATTGAAGTGGAGCAAGCTGTTAGAATATGATTTTTTCAGGATCTACTCACAACATCTTATTTTATACTCTCCTCCTGCAAAAAAAGATGGCAAAGAAAATCCATCAGTACATCATCCGCCGCAGTTTCGAAAAAATATCTATACAATGGAAGTGATAGAGTTTATATTAGAGTTAATAGATAAAAAGAAAAAATCGAAACAGCAGATCATAGATGAATATAAGATTCCAAAAACTACATTATACAGATGGATAACCAAATATAAACCTCGTTGAGGATCTATGCATATTTTTTTCGATTAGATAATTATATGAATATTAAAATTAGTAATTATAAACATCTAATCGGACAAGACCAAGAAAGGGTAATCCTGGAATTGATTGAAAGCAGGAAACAAAATTATTACCATAACAATATCTGATTATAATTGAAGTGAAACTGGTGGTAAAGGAAAATCATGCTATACGTATTTTTGACCAGAGAAAAATAAAACCGTATTTATAAATAAAAAGAAATTCTCATAAAATAGAACAACCGACTAATCATTAATGCAAAGACCTGACTACAAACTTATTTATAGTGATTTGATCTCAAAAAAACATCCCGATAAAAAAGAAAAATGTGAAGCCATACTTCAAAAAAAAGAATTATCAGTTTTGGACGTGATTGTACTTAATAAAATTATTTCTCCATCTACAGATAAAGAAGTTGTAAATTTTAATCAAAAGTTCCGCTCTTATGATAAAAATTTTATTTTAAGAATCTTAGATTATCAGAAAAAACATCGTTTGAGTAATGTACAACTAGCACGTCGTTACAACTTAAGCCGAAATACGGTTGCCAAATGGAAAAAATGTTTTTATTAACTAAAGGGCTAATTCAACACGATAATTTGTATTGCTTCCCTCATTTCAGCCTTTAAAAACTATAAAGATGAATATTTGTTTTCAAATAAAAAATCAATTCAGAGAATGTAAAGTAAAATAATATGAGATATACGATTATAAAATTGTAAATCACATATAACTATATCATTCCATGTAACTTCTGGAAAACTACAGTATCTTCTAAAAAGTCCCTTAAAAAATCAGGGGCTTTTTTTTATATTTTATTTAATTCCGCTTAAAACTCATGGACTTACTAATAGGTTTTTACTTTTATTGCGATTTGACTATCTTACGAAATCCCTAAAACAAGCCTTATTAGTTCAGCAATCCTTTATATTTTATAATTATTTAATAATTTTTTGATATTTTTCATACAAGATATTTAAAAAAAATATTATTTTAGTCAAGAATTATAAACACAAAAAATGAAAAAACTCATGATTATTCTTGTTCAATTAGAGATTGATTTTTCTTAACAATCATTATTAGTTAATAAACTAACCAGCACAAGAAGTAATAAATAACTAAAGGAATATTCGAAAAACTTATAAAATATTAATATGTTTGAATATAAAGGTTGGGTTACTTTGTCTTTTGATCCTTATGAAGAAGATTTTCCTAAACTAAAAAAACAGGTGGTTTTTTTAGAGAAAAATATCAATAAATTTAATAATTCTTCACAGTTTTCTAAAATTGTAAATTGTAATGAAAATTATATATTATCATTAATGGGAGTACTCAATCATAAAAATGGAACATTGGAAGATATAAAAGCTTTATTGTGCCTTATTGGAGAAGTTTTACCTGCTTCATATGGGATTATCTTTTATAGAGATGAGGAAGGAAGTAATTTTAATAATTATTTTATAATCAGATTGACCAAAGGGAAATTAGAAGAATTTACAGATAATCTTTTAAGCCCCTGTTTTCCTATTATTGAAGATTAAGTATAATGGAGTTACTATTTTTTTGAGACAAATTCTTATACTCTAATATAGAAAACAAAAATTAGCGGATTGAAATCAATCCGCTAATTTTTTTCTTAAATTTACTTTTGTGGGGAAAACCTTTGCAGAACAACAGATCCAAGGCATATGTCAAAAACCAAACGGATTTCTTTAAGATGAAGTGATAATTCTTAAAATTAGTTAATCTAACTATACAACCCTTAAAACTCACCTGCTATATATCAGAAATTAGCTATCTTCGCCTAGAAATTTAATAAAAATGAAGAAGATTATCTCCGGATTATTTGTATTCTTATCTGTAGTTTTGTTTTCACAGGAAGCCATCCAATTCCAGGATTTACCTTTTAAAGATCTTGTCGCTAAAGCCAAGAAAGAAAAAAAAATAGTATTCATAGATGCTTATGCTTCCTGGTGTGGCCCGTGTAAAATGATGGAGAAAAATGTATTCACAAAGAAATCTGTCGGAGATTATTTCAACACCAATTTTGTGAATGCCCGCTTTGATATGGAAAAAGGTGAAGGAAAAGATATTGCTGCCAAATATGGTGTTCGTTCTTATCCTACCTATCTTTTCCTTAATGGTGATGGCGAATTGATTTCTCAAAATTACGGTTATATGGAGGAGAGTCTTTTTCTTTCCATGGCGCAGGATGTAAATGCTCCTAATAATAAAAAAGGTTCTTTGAAGGAACGTTTCGCCCAGGGAGAAAAGGATCCGGAATTTCTGATCAACGTCATGAAGCTTACTTCCAATTCTGATTTTGAATTTGCAAAAAAAGCTTCGGAAAGATACTTTGAAAATAAAAAGCCAACAGATGAGCTTTCCAAAGATGATATCGGCTATTTACTTTACTTTTTAAAATCCGTGGATGACTCAAATTATAAGGTTTTCACTGCCAGAAAAACCGAGATTATCAAATATCTGCCGGAAGACACTTATAAGCAATTTAACGACCAGTTAAACTTATCCAAAATCATAGAGGAAGCTCTTAATGAGAAAAACAAAACGATCGATGATGATTATTTCCTGAAAAAAGCAATACCACTGGTTGGAGAAAACGAGGCCAGAACGAGGCTAAACCAAACCAAACTCAGTTTTTATGAGCAAAATGCCAATTTTCCGGAATATGAAAAGACTGCGCTAGAATATTATAAAAATTCCGATTCTTTTGATCCTAATGAGCTTTTAAAAGCCGCCTGGATATTTTCGGATCATATCAAAACACCTTCTTCCTTAAAAAAAGCAGTTGAATGGGCTGAAAAGTCAGTAATGAGAGGAGAAACTTCTGAAAACACCTATATACTGGCAAAGCTTTATTATCTGACAGGAAACAAGGATATGGCTAAAACCTTTGCGGAAATGTCAAAGAAGTTAGCTTTACAAGCGAACAAAGACGCTATGCTTTCGGAAAAACTATTACAACAAATTCAATAATATGATGCTGAAGAATAAACTTCTTATTAGCTTATTTGCATTATTTTTAATAGGAAATTTAAATGCACAGGAAGAAAAAAGCTTATATATAAAAGGGAATGCATTATTTATTCCTATCGGTGTTTTTAATGCCGGTTTAGAATATCAGTTAAGCTCCAAATATACTTTACAGGGAGATGTCTTCATTTCCCCCTGGAAATCATTTGCAGGAAACCATGCTCAAATTTATATGGGACATCTGGAAGGTCGTTACTATTTTAAAGAAGCTTTCAAACGTTGGTATGTAGGGATTAATGGAGGTATAGGGCTATTTGATCTTACAAAATGGAACTACCAGGGAGCAGAAAAATTCCAGCGCGGATTCAGTATTATGGCCGGAGCCACGGTAGGCTATCAATTCCAATGGAAAGAAAGATGGAATATTGATGTTTACCTGGGAGGAGGGACCTCACAAGGATTTTATCATGGATATGAAAATATACCTCCGGATAGCTTTACGAGATATGACGGTGCGGAAGGTTGGAACAGAAGCGGCGAAATTCTTCCCTACAGAGGAGGTATAATGATCTCTTATCAATTAAAATAATATGAAACTATTCGGAAAAAACCATATCATCATTTCAGTTATTACTTTTATCATCCTTTTCCTAATGAATTACATGGGAAATGATCTTCCGGACAAATTACAAAGAGCTTTATTAACTGCTTTTGCTGGGGTAATTGGCTTATCTCTCGGACTTTTGATCCTCAATAAAGGAAAAGACGATAAAAATCCACCACAGAATTTTGACTGATTGATATAAGTTTATACAAGTGAATTGTCAATAGTGAATTTGCTTATGCTTGTGATTTGTATTCATTGACTGGCATAGCCAAATTCACTATTCACCCATTTACATTAGTTTTCATAAACAATATATTTAGTTCTGATTTTTTCAAAACTATTTAATTCCGGTTGCCAGGATGCCTTAATATCTGTAATGGATTGCCCGGCAATAATTTGCTTTCTCAGTACATCTGTTCCCGCCAATGTATCAAACCATAAATTTTTCAGAAAAAAATCCTGGTTCGGGTTTTTATAGCTTTTATAAGCTTTAATCACCCATTCAAGATTGAGCTCGCGTAGATCTGTTGGATAATTGGACAGATTTTCACCATAACATAATTTTCCGTTTAAAAATGGATCTTTCGCTCCGAAATTCGGTTTTGGTGTGAATTGATAAGGCAAATCTTTAGTCCATGGCGAACCATACACCTGAAACGGAATATCTGTTCCTCTTCCCGCTGAAACCTGGGTTCCTTCAAAAAAGCAGAGGCTTGGATATAAGTTAATTGATTTATCGTTGGGTAAATTCGGGGACGGTTTATCTAAAATCGGATACCGTTGTTTTTTATGATAGTTCAACATAGGAATCAAAGTGTATTTCGCCTCTACTCCATTCTTCAGCCATTTCTCCCCGTTAACCATTTTCCCATATTCGCCAATCGTTAAACCATATACTACCGGAACTTCATGCATTCCCACAAAACTTGCCCATTTTTTCTTTAAAACCGGTCCGTCTGTATACCCGTCATGAGGATTGGGGCGATCCAGGACCATTACCTCTACTCCATTTTCTGCTCCGGCCTCCATTAAATACGTCAAGGTAGAAATATAGGTATAGAATCTCACCCCTACATCCTGGATATCAAAAACTACCATATCAAGTCCTTTAAGCTGCTCCGGTGTAGGTTTCTTGTTATTTCCATATAATGAAACAATCGGAATACCCGTTTTGGCGTCTACTCCGTTTTTCACAGTTTCACCGGCATCAGCATTTCCTCTGAAACCATGTTCCGGAGCAAAAATGGATTTTATTCTGATATTATTTTTAACCAGGAAATCCACAAGGTGAGTCCTGTCGCTCATCAAACCCGTTTGATTGGTTACCACACCTATGGTTTTATCTTTGAGTAAAGGCAGATATAACTCCGGGCGATCAGCACCTGTTTTAAAACAGTCTGTATATTGAGTCTGAGAATAATATTGATTGAATACTCCTAAAAAAATTAGGCAAATAAAAAGTAAATTTTTAATTTTGAAATCTAAATTCATAAGCTTGAAATTTCCTTTATATTTCTCTAGAAAAATAGCATTTTCCAAAGATAACAAAAATAACCTTTCCAGGGTTATCATCTTCATCGGCAGACTTTCTGTTGCTTTAGGGATTATTGTTTCGCTGATTACGGTTTCCACAGGTTTTGGTTCTAAAAAAGCGATCAAGGAAAGACTGGCGGATTTCAGCGGGCACATTACTGTGAAATCTACAAGATCCAATTCTTCTTATAATACTTCTGTTCTTGACAATCAAGGGTTACATATACAGAAAATTAAAGAGCTTCCTGATGTGGCAAGCATCCAAAAATATGCTATGATTACGGGGATTATGCGTAATGAACATAATTTTGCAGGCATTATTTTCAAAGGAGTAGGAAAAGATTTTGACAGTTTAAGATTTAAAAAATTCCTGGTTGCTGGAACTACCCCTACAGTAACGGAAGTAGGATATAATCATGGCGTTACCATTTCTCAGAAAATTGCCAAGGATCTGCATTTAAAGGTAAAAGACAGCATTGTCACCGTATTCTCAAAAGCAGATCAAAAGCCTATCTACAGAAAATTTGAAGTGGTGGGAATTTACCGTACGGATATTAAAATGATTGATGATCAGTTTGTCATCGGAGGAATTAATCATGTCAGAAAAATTCAGGAGATGAAGCCCGATGAAGTAGGCGGAATTGATATTTTCCTTAAAAACGTGAATGATATTGACCGTGATTTCCCTGAAATCGAAAAACTGATCGGTTATAAAAATTATGCTGAAAAAGCGACTGAGAAATTTCCTCAGATCACCGACTGGATCAGTATTTTTGATACCAATATCGCATTGATTATCATTATTATGCTCATTGTGGTAATTATCAATATCATAATGGTTCTTCTTATTCTTATTATTGAAAGAACCAATTCCATAGGCTTGCTTAAAACTTTAGGTGCAAGCAATTCACAGATCAGGGCAACATTCATCAATTATACCCTTATCATTATGATTCCAGGCCTTCTATATGGAAATATTATTGGTCTTGGACTGATTCTGCTTCAAAAATTCTTCGGTATCATTAAACTGAATCCTGAAAATTACTATGTAAGTACGGTTCCTGTAGATTTAAATCCTGTTGCTATTATTTCCATTTCTGCCGGAATACTGATCATTTCCGCACTGGCTTTGATTATTCCGAGTTATTTAATCAGTAAGATTTCTCCGGTGAAGGTGATTAAGTATAATTAATGTGAATCGTGAATCATCAATAGTGAATTTTTTACTAGCATTCATTGACTACTGGTCATTCACCATTGACTTTTTTCAGATTCTAATTTTAAAGCCGTATCTTTGCCCCGCTTTATAAAACCGATTATGAAATACGCAAAAAATATTCTTGAAACTATAGGAAACACACCATTGGTAAAGCTTAATAAAGTTTTAGGGGAAGATTTTCCGGCATTAGTTTTAGCAAAAATAGAGACTTTCAATCCGGGGAATTCCGTAAAGGACAGAATGGCTCTTAAAATGATTGAGGATGCTGAAAAAGATGGCAGATTGAAGCCGGGAGGTACCATTATTGAGGGAACTTCAGGAAACACCGGAATGGGGCTGGCTCTGGCGGCGATCATCAAGGGTTATAAATGTATTTTTGTAACCAATTCAAAACAATCGAAAGAAAAATGTGATATCCTTCGTGCCGTAGGTGCTGAAGTTATTGTTTGCCCTACCGATGTAAAACCTACAGATCCGCGTTCATATTATTCTGTTTCCAAAAGACTGGCAAAAGAAACCGAAAACGGATGGTACGTTAATCAATATGATAATTTATCCAACAGAACAGCTCATTATGAATCTACAGCTCCTGAAATTTGGGAACAAACTGACGGAAAGCTGACTCATTTTGTGGTGGGAGCAGGAACAGGGGGTACAATTACAGGTTGTGGAATGTTTTTTAAAGAGAAAAAACCGGGTATCAAAGTAATCGGTGTAGATACCTATGGTTCTATTCTAAAAGAATTTCATGAAACGGGTGAGCTTCATTATGATCATGCTTATACCTATATCACGGAAGGAATTGGAGAAGATATCATTCCTGAAAACTATGATATGTCTGTGATCGATCATTTTGAAAAAGTAACTGATAAAGACGGAGCGATCTATGCAAGAAAATTAGCCAAGGAAGAAGGAATTTTCTGCGGCTATTCTGCAGGAAGCGCTATTGCTTCTCTGGTTCAGATGAAAGACCAGTTTACCAAAGATGATGTAATTGTAGTTCTTCTTCACGATCATGGTTCAAGATATGTAGCGAAAGTCTACAACGATGAATGGATGAAAGAAATGGGCTGGCTAGACTAAAATAAATAAAAAAACTCAGAGCAAATTGCTCTGAGTTTTTTATTGTTGATTAATGTTCTGCTGTATTGATTTTGTGAGCAAATGATAATCTTCTTTGCTCATTGCTTTCTTTGGAAACATATAGCTGTTTTTTCCGTCTAATGAAATATAAATATCATTAATCTCTGCTGTTGTAAAATCTTTCCACAGGTTATGTTCTTCCTGTTGATCAATTTTTATATTGAAAAATTCATGATTGAAGCTTATTTGATATAAGCTGCACTTTTCGAGTGATTTTAGATATCTTTCCACTCCTTTTTTCCATCTGGAGACATTATTGATGCTTACCGAGAGGAAAACGGCGCAAAGAAGGAATAAAAAGCTTACAAAATATATGATCCCAAAGTTTTCTTTACCTAATGTATCTTTCAAAAGAAGGAGAATCAGTAGAATCACACCAATGATTATAGTTGTGATGGTTTTTCCTCTTGTAGTCGATGAGAAAAACAAATTCCCCTGATTTCCACTAAAGTAAATATCTTCAAAGTCTTTCCTTACAGGCTTTAATCTGATTACCTTTTCTTCACTCATCCTTATTTAATTGCTTTGCAAAGCTAAACTAAATATCTTCATACTGATCACTTATTGCGGAAAGTTTCTTCATCAGTTCCCGATTCTTCTTTTTAAGGTCTTCCATTTTTTGAAGCATATCATGAATCACTTCCAAACCAGGCAAATTGATTTCCAGATCATAATGCCAGTTGGTAAATCTTTCAAAAGCCGGCAGATCTTCATAGTCTATATACAGGATATCATTTTCAGTTTGTGCGTTCAGCAGGCCACAATCTACCAGCTCATCAAAGAAAGTAATCTCTATATTGTATATTTTTACGAGTTCTTCTCGTGATATTCTTTCACTCATGGCTTAGGAATTTTTAAGTTGTTCAAAAAGTTCTTTCTGCTTCTCTGTGAGATGAGTTGGTAATTTGATGTCATAGGTCACAAATAAATCGCCAAACTGCCCTTCTTTTTTATATACGGGAAAACCTTTACCTTTTAATCGTACAGTAGTTCCGTTTTGGGTCTCTGGTTTTACTTTAAGGTTGACACTTCCATCCAGCGTATTTACTTTTACATCTCCTCCTAAAACGGCAGTATACAGATCGATGGTGACTTTTGTTTTCAAATCATCACCTACCCTTTCAAAATCCGGATCCGGCGGAATATTGAAGGTGATATACAAATCTCCGTTCGGACCTCCATTGAAGCCCGGGTTCCCATGTCCTTTCAGTTTGATCTGTTGTCCATCATACACTCCGGCCGGAATTGTGATTCTTACCTTTTTCCCATTAATGTCAAAAGTCTGCGGATGGGTTTTGGCGGCATCTCTTAAATATAAATTCAGCTCAGCATGCATATCCTGTCCTTTGAATTTTCCGGAAGCACTTCCGCGGGAACTCCTCCTGAAACCTTCTGCTCCGCCAAACATACTTTGAAAGAAGTCTGAAAAGTCTTCACCTTCTCCGAAATCAGCTCCCGAAAAACCACCATAATTCTGCTGTTGATATTGTCTTTGCTGTTGCTGAGCTTTTTCATACTCTTCCCCATGTTTCCAGTGTTCTCCATATTTATCATATTTAGCCCGGTTTTCGGGGTTACTTAATACCTCATTAGCTTCATTAAGTTCTTTGAATTTTCTTTCAGCTTCCTTATCATCGGGATTGAGGTCCGGATGTAATTTTCTGGCGAGTTTACGGTAGGCTTTTTTAATCTCGTCTTGGGAGGCGTTTTTCTCTACGCCTAAAATTTTATAATAATCGCTATAAGCCATAGAAACGATGTTTACTCAAATTTAGAAATTTTAGCCCTAAAAATTATATAACGGAATGTTAAAAATAAGCCTATCTTTGATAAAAAGCCCTGTATGAAAGAGATATTGAAAAACTATTCCGGAATTCTATTGTTACTGTTAGGAATCACCGTTGGAAGCATTATAGGTATTGCCGCACCTTCCATTGTGGATTATATTAAGCCACTAGGAGATATTTTTCTTAATCTGCTTTTTGTGAGTGTGGTTCCGCTGGTATTTTTTGCGGTTTCCAATTCTATAGCTTCTTTAGAGCAGCAGTCTAAGTTTGGCAGGATTATTCTTGCTATGTCTTTTACTTTCCTGCTTTTCATTTTAATTGCAGCTATTTTTACGATTTGTGCAGTCTATTTTTTTCCGGTGTCTTCTATTTCGGGAAGTTCTGAAATCGTTAATGAAACAGCTAATCAGGATAGTTGGGGGAATAGAATTGTGAGCTTTTTCACCGTGGGAGAATTCACAGAGTTATTTTCGAGAAGAAATATGCTGGCTCTTTTGATATTTTCTTTTTTGACCGGTTTTGCCGCCAGAAAATCAGGTGAAAAAGGGCAACCGTTCAGGGTTTTTATTGCTTCAGGATATGAGGTAATGAAGGAATTGCTTTTATTGATTATGAAGCTGGCTCCGATTGGTTTAGGCGCTTATTTTGCGTATCAGGTGGCTACTTTAGGACCTCAGCTTTTTGGGTTTTACGGAAAGCCTCTGGGATTATATTATATTGCCGGAATTATTTACTTTCTGGTATTTTTCTCTTTGTATGCTTTTATGGCCAATGGACAAAATGGAGTCAAAAGTTTTTGGACCAACGCCATTTATCCTACTCTTACAGCATTAAGCACATGCAGCAGCTTTGCGACGATGCCTTCCAATTTACAGGCAGCCTCTAAAATTGGCATCCCGAATTCTATTGCCAATCTGGTGATTCCGATCGGAACTACTTTGCATAAAAACGGCTCTTCCATGTCTTCGATTATTAAGATTTATGTAGCTTTTTTGATTATCGGAAGAGATTTCTTTGAACCGTCCAATCTTTTATTAGCACTAGGAATCACAGTCTTTGTAAGTATTGTAGCGGGCGGAATTCCCAACGGTGGTTATATTGGTGAAATGCTGATGATCTCCGTTTACAAATTACCACAAGAAGCTATTCCTGCGGTAATGATTATAGGTACTCTGGTTGATCCTTTAGCTACTGTTTTGAATGCGGTTGGGGATGTTGTGGCGGCGATGTTTGTGAGTAGGTTTGTGAAAGTTTGAATTATTAGTCTAGATATTATTTCTCTGATTTTAGAAACCTATGGACTCACGACATTTTTAAAACACCCCTCGAAGATTTCAGGGGATTAATTCTTAACAAATTGTAATTCCAAAAATACTTAAAATATCTGTTAAAACACCTCTTTTCAAAAAGAAGTATACTATTGTGAAAATTATTGAAAATATGGCTGCTTGCCAACCATTGATATCTAATAACCAAGACAATGAAGATTGCCTTTTTCTTTTTTTTATATAATCTTTATAATTGAAATCAGTTTTTCTAAATTTAAAATTTAGGATAAAATAAATATATAAAAAAACTAAAAACAGGAAGATTAAGTTTTGGATAATATAATTACACATCTTATTATTTTAATTGTTTCTGAGCTTCTTTCCAAATTTTTGGGTCTCCTTTAGTAGCTCCTTTCAATAAAAGTCCTTGCCAAATCTTATTATAATTACCTAATTGATAATTACCCCAAGATTCTATTCCAAATCCTGTCCATCAAAGACCTTCACATAACAATATGCCCGGTGAAGATGCACCCCATGTTGGCACCATCAATCCTTTTGAAACGAATCTTATAGTGGTTCCAGTCATTTTATACCTTGTCTTAATGTAACCTTAGATTGGGCCATTATTTTTAGGTTATAGACGTTGGTGAAATTTCCTTTTGTAGCAGTATTAAATCTGTAAAGAGCATCATTTCCTTGTATTGAGCCAACAACTGTGCCCGCAGAGTTATAGATATTCACAACTGATGACCATTAGCAGCACCCGGAACATTTAACTACTTGATAACCTTCTGATACCTTATTTAACATCCATTTATCTTCACTAGAATATTTTGCATCCCAATGTTGTACAAGTATTTCTTTAGGATCAAAATCCATTTGATGCATTATATGATTTAAACCAGCAACAATTCCACCAATTTTCACACCTTCCCAAAAATTTCCTCCTGCAAGAGCATGAGTTACACCACAAAATTTGCTAAAAATCCCTACAAATAGCAGGGATAGAATACTTTTTCTTTTTGAGGATTGAATAGTATTTAATTTAAAATTAATTTAGAGGTAACATTTAATTGTATATCAGGAATTTTATACTTTTTCTTTTCTAATTGATTAATATATTCATTACAGCCGATTAACGAATTTCTATTATATGAAGCCATGGATTTTAATATATATTTCTTATCTGTAGAAAAATTGTAATAATCAAGAGGGAAAAAAAATACTTTAGTCTTAATCTTTTCTTTAGGTTTTACTATTAATACTGTTTCCTTACAGTCATTAATATCTCTCCCATAAGAGCCAAATAATTTTTGTCTATACGGCTGTATTTCTTTATCGTTCTCAATTACTTTTACATTAACGGTAAAAGAATAAGGATCTATAATATAAGTTTCATTGGATTTATTGATTATTACCATATCTTGTCCAGTCTTTACCATGACCATGTTTACAGCTTCAGGAAATATTATTTCTAATTTATTTTTATCAGCTCTCCTTTGTGAATAGCATGAATTTGTCATTAAAAGAATAGATAGAATAATTAATGTTTTAGTGATTTTCATATTACTTAAAGTTATTCATAAAAAAGGATGTAATATTTAATAGATGTCTTGCTCCTATTGGGTCTAAAATTCCAGTCCATTTTCTAACTGTATTATATGCTCTGAACTCAATTATATCATTTTCTATTGGATGGCCCCAAAGGCTTTTGGCAAATCCAGAAATAATATCAATTGAATGTATTTGTTCATGAATAAAACGATCTGCTAAATACCAATTGGTTTTACTATATAATCTTGTTGAAAGTAATACCTTTCCAGACCTATCATTTGTCAAGCCGTCAGCTGGTCCTTTTTCCGTAATGAACGAACCATTTTTATTTAAGCTAATTTTATTCGTACTATCTTCCCATTGTGCAATCGACTCTTCAGTAGCAAACTCTGCCCATTGGGCGCTACCGTCCCAATATTCTTTGAATATTTCTTTGTATTTTGTTAATGTTTCATTAGTGGCTTTCGCTCTAGGATCAATTCCATTATCTATTAAGAATTGTGTAAGTTTATCTCTATATTCCATTCTATGCATTGCATGATTAAACAAAGCAACAATTCCGCCAATTTTCACACCTTCCCAAAAATTACCTCCTGCAAGAGCATGAGTTACACCTCCTGAAAGCATCCCCACTGCAACTTGTTCTGCACCGCTATAGTTAGCAGCCCCAACAGCTTGGCCATATCCATAAGATATAACACTCGATACAAATGCACTTGCAGCAGCTGTAAAGAAATTGCCTCCCTGCATAAAGCTCAACGTTCCCTGTACCCCTGCATGAACCAAACTTCTTAAAGCCTCATTTCCAATACTTGCCGTAGCAGTTGAAAAAACATCTCCTATAACCATCGTCACTCCTGCACTTATCATACTCATTACAATGGTAGAATATAAATTTAGAATGTTAAACTTTGCTCCGGTAACTAAAATGGTAGCAGTATAAGAAATAGCGGCAATAACAATCGCTTTAATAAGAGGGGCTAAAAGTGGAAGAAACTCTCCGCTTGGGTCATTAAACATCAGTGGATTATTGAGTACATACCCATATTTATTATAATTCTGGGTATTATAAGGATCCTGGATGTTTTCATCTGCATTTAAGAATCTTCTTAATAACGGATCATATAATCTTCCATTCATATGGATAATGCCTACTTCTGCAAAATGCTCATGGCTGGTGTATCCTCTGTCTATTATTAACGAAGTGTTATTAATAATATTCTTATCCGTAATAATGGCTCCGTTTCCTATCTGAAGATGGGTAAAATTCCCCCAGGCATCAAAATGCCTTTGCTCCAGTTTATTTCCTGTTTCATCACTGATCGCTAAGATGCTGCCTATATAATCTTTATGTAAAAATTTGTAAGAACCGCTGCTCTCCTCAAAGTTCTTTAAATATACAATATTTGATTCATATGGTGTTCCATCAATATAAATGAGATGCTTTTCTTTTCCGGTAATATTGTCTTTTATGATTTCATAGCTTCCGTTTTCACTGTAGAATTTAGTAAATTTACCATCTCCGTCGATGCTGAAGTTGCCTCCATATGTTACTCTTTGCCTCATACTTGAAAGCCCATACTGAAATGCCACATCTCCTTTCTCTCCATCAATAAACACTGGGTCATTATTTTCATTATAAGCAATGCTTTGAATCAGGTCATTGTTATAGTTTTGTGTTCCGGCAGCATTTAAGGTCATTCCTGTTGGCTGATATATTTTAGCAGAATTCTCAAACTTGATGGCTCCTACCTGATCGTTCTCTAAGATTCTTCCCTTAACATCATAAATGTTCCTGTTAGAGGAAGGTTTTATTCCTGTTACAGGATCTGTCCAGTTAACCAGACGATTGTTATCATCATAATCGAAAGATTCTACGATATTAAAGTCACCTCCAGTTATCCTGCTATTGAGTTCATTTTTTATTGCGTTGAAAGAATAAGAGAGTTGCAGAATACTCGGTTTTATTATTGACGAATGATTGACATTAGTTAAGAAGCCATTAGCGTCATACGTATTATTAATATCTGCTGCTCCAAGTTTAGCCTTGAGAACCTGTCCTTTGGCATTAGTTTCTTTCAGTTCCCAAAGGATTTTTCCTGAAATTTTGTCTTTTACCTGATATAGCTCCCCATTCCAAGGACTGTAAACATTTTCTATTTGTACCTTAGTAAGAACTCCTGAAGAATAGAGTTGCTTCTCATAAGAAATTACCCTAGCTTTATCATCATAAGTAATCCCTTTCTGGATATAATATTTTCCATTACTGCTTTCAGATGAAGATAACAATCTTCCCTGAGGATCATACCCCACACTTGAACTGTAAGCTTTTCCTTTGGATGTTCCGGCTCTTGAAGTTGCCCTTCCTTTATCATCATAAGTATAAGTAATCGTTTTATCCGTAGCTTGCCCACCATCAGTAGTAGAAAGTTCCCTTTGGGTAATCAGCTGACCTAAATTGTTATATGTATATTCTTTAGTTCCTTTCGGACTGGTGATTTTCTTAGGCTGACCAAAGCCATCATACTCATATTTATAAATTCCGTTGGAAGGATCATTGAATTCTGATTTTCTTCCCCATGCATCATATTTTGTAGTAACAATGTTTTCAGCATACTGAGCCTTGATCTGTTCCCCAGCAGCATTGTAGGTAAACTGGATCGTTCCTCCTTTGTCTGTAGTTGAAACTACATTACCTAATACATCTGTAGTTTTAGATGTTGTTCTTCCATAACCATTTAATTCTTTTACTGTAGTAGTTAACCCTGAAACGGTGGTTTCCATCAGCTTACCATTAAATGTGGTAGCGGTTACCTTAGTGATAGGAAGTACAGAATCATCATACTCTATAATATTCCACTGATTGGAAGACTGTCCTTCAAAATACGGCTCAGATTCTTTAGTTTTCCTTCCTAGTATATCATACTGGGTTTCTTTAGAAACAAATTGCCCTTGCCCAAATGCTTTCGTAGAAGTTCTATAATCGCGTCCTAACCTATCGGTATATTTTTTGGATACATCCCCATCAGGATCAAACCGAGTAACAGTAATATTGGAATTATTATCCTTATCATACTGATAGGTCGTTGTTCCTCCCAAATTAGTCTTAGAAGTTAATAGCTTACCCCATGCATCATAGATATTAACAAGAGTATTTCCTAAAGGATCAATTTGTTTTTTTATCTGTCCCCAATCATTGTATTCAATATTGGTTTCTAATCCTAAATTATCAGTTTTCTTAATGACAAACCTACCTTTAGTATCATATTGAGTCTGGCTCGTTTGAGTTTGAGAATCTATACTGTTACTGATCGTTTTTTGAGTAATATTTCCAAATCCGTCATAATTGTAGGTTTCTTGTAAATATCCTGTATTATCTCTGTTCCAGGTTTTTGATGTTTTCAGGAGGTTGTTTTCGTAAGTATATTCTTCCTTAGAAGATTTGGTATCTCCATAAGCCTGTACTACATCCATTTTGGTTTTCGGACGACCAATATAATACTCACTCCCTGTTCCCGATGGATTATGTATATATTCAAATGTGGACGTGGTTACAGCATAACTGTTATTGACATTGGATATACTTTGGAAAAGAAGGTAATAATCACCATATGTCATTGAGGTATTTGTTGTTATACCTGTTAAAAAATCTTTGGTTTTGATACTTTTAGGAATGGTAGCAGTAACCACCTTTGGTTTATCAATATCGGAAATTACTCCTGTTACAATTTGTCCGTTTAATAATTTATCCGATTGATATACAGTGGATTTAAAGCCTAATAACTGTGTGTTATTCTCAGAAATATCAGTTGGGAATATGTTTGATTCGTTATCGGTTTTAATACTCCATTCTTTTACTGGGATGCCATCAAAAAGAGGATCGATTTCAACTCCTGACCAGATCTTTGTATTTTCAAATCCGTCAGCATACCATGAAGAACGGGCAGATTGATGGTACCCCATCATTCCTTTTCCTTGCATGTGGCCCGTCATGCCCCTATAACGAAAATCCTGTTTTCTTCCTTCCTGTCTAAGTTGAGAAACAGCATACGTTTGATCAACACGAGGTAATGAAAAGTATGGATAATATTCTTTTTTTACTTTCTTATAAAAATTAGAATTAGCGACATTGTTCGGAATTACTTCTAAATAATCTGCCGATGTGATAATTCCCCCCTGATTAATAGACTGTACCTGCGCCAACCTTCCGACAGAAGAAGGAGATTTAAGTTTATGTATCCTATGTTTCCAGAATAAAAGTACATCATAATAATTGTTATTCACTTTTACCTGTGAAGTAATCGGAGAAAATAAAGTAAACTCATCTACATCATAAGTTACATAATTATATGGTCCATAGGCATAACTGGTAAAAAAATCCGGACTTCCATTTGTTGTAACTCCATTAGCAGTATAAGTAGCAATACTATAACCAAAGTATCTGTTAAGTATAAGTCCGCTTGAATTTACCTGACCAGCCTTATTGAATGAGTCTATATGTACTATATCTGATTTACCATCTTTATTGACGTCTGATGCTGAATAGTAATTTCTGTAAATATTAAAAGTAGGGGATTGACTATTATTGTAATCATTAGGTTTTCTATATTTTAAAAAATTTGTTTTTAAGAAATTAGAAAAACCCTTTTCAGTTCCTATATAAAACCTCCAATTATCTTTTTCCTGTGTATCGGTAGTAGGGATTGTAAAATCCAAGTTTCCGTCACCATTGAAATCTCCAAATAATACTGGAAATTCTGGTGCTTTTGTTTCAGCCAAATTACCGGCGAACCTTATCTTTTTGAGATACTGATTAGAAGATGTCTTAACAAATTCAAATACGGTATAGGCTGTATTAGAAACATCAATTATATCTACTTTTCCATCACCATCCACATCCAAATACTGTTGTTTATAATAGGTGTTTTCATTAATTCCTGAATCAAGGGTATAGGTGGATAAAGGATTGTTAGGATTTTTTAAATCAACAATAAAGTTTCCTACTAAATAGGTATAACAGTTCAATTCATAACATGGTGGTGGTCTATTTATAGTATCATCCGAAGCTGACCTTTGATTTAGATCATTACATCCCGGAATTGGTTCAAACTGACATTCTCTTCGTTTAAGAGTTAAAAAAATATCAGAAATACCATCTCCATTTACATCTCCTTCATTGAATGAATTTAATTCTATACTGCATCCTTCACCTCCTCCCTGATAGGTACAATTCGGATCGGAATATATTAGCTTTTCATATACTTTTACAAAAGTATTATCCCTGAAAATATAGCCAACTACTTTCCCGCCTTCGTATTGTACAATCCCGTTTCCATTATAGGCTTGCCCCTCTTCATCTAATAATGTATGAATAACCTTAGCTTCTGCATTAAAAGTTTTACCTGTGGACACATCGGTATAGGTATCATTAAGACCTCCAAGCTTCACTGTACCATTATTTATAATGAAATCCAGATAGGAATCTCCGTTGAAATCACCTGTCAGTTTAACATTATCAAAGCTGTCTGCATTGTTATTTGAAAACTCTAAAATCGGCTGTATAGGAGCTTGATAAGCAAATGTTACTGGATTTGCATTATCGTCATCAGCATTGTGTTCTGTTATTTTATCGACTACTTCATAATTTGTCCCATTTTTAATATAATTAATCGCATATCTTTTAAACTGGCTTCCATTGGTATTTACTTTAATTTCTGATAATAACTTATTTTGCACAAAGCGGAATCCTCCTACATAAAAATCTTCAATCAAGCTTCTGTCAATATAGCTAAAATCTATCCTGTTAAAATGTGGCTTGTTTAAAACCTCATTTCCTCCCCACTGGATTGAAGATATTCTACTTACTCCTCCTTGCATTTGTCCTGTACCATAGTCGTAAGCATAAGTAATATAATTTCCTTGCGGATCTCTCCATTTAACAATATTATATTCAATGGATGTTCTTCCATTAAGAGAATTTAAGTCCGGATTATCTCCATACCATGCTTGAGAACCATCTTCAAATGTTACATGAAAATACATGGGCTGTGGAGTAGCTGTTTGCGCCGTTCCTACCGATTTAATTTTCACATTTGAATATTTATCAGTAACATATTCAGCGCCATCTTTACCATATTCCCCCGATTTTAAGATCAATCTTTGGCCGTTGAAACTGTAATAATCTGAATAATCTAATTGTACTCCTCTAGCTTCTCCATCTTTTTCTACCGTTCTTCCAGACCTTGAAATAGCCGTTAAACCTAACAGATTCCAGCCATATCCGGCAATACCATTGTTAGATCCACTTGTATAAACTAGGTTGATTTGTGGAGCTACACTCTTTACACCTGGAGGCAAGGCAATAGGTAAAGTAAATTGCAGCTGCCCTGTTCCATTTACTTCAATATTTCCTTGTGTATCATGAAAGTATTGTCCTGAAGGTGCCGTTGTTCCTGATGGATTATTAGCTCCCGCCTGAGAATCTGTAGGCCCTCCTCCCGGATTTTCTGTTCCAGGACCAATCTTCGCTACAAAGGGATTAGAAACACTGGAAGTCGCATGAAACCCTTGGGCTAAAACAACTGTCTGAGGATCCTGCACCGTTCTGGAAACACTCTCCAGCTGATATAGAATGGTCTGGGCAAATCCTACTATCGAAATAAAGGATAATATAAATGATGAAAGAATTTTCATATTCTTTGTATGTAATAAATTAATAAAATGGAAAAAAACAGTCTATCGCTTAGTAATGTTTCTTGTAAACACTCTTCCGTCTTTCAAAGTAAAATGTAAGATGTACACTCCCCACTGATAGCCAGACATATTGATCTTCAACTGTCTGTTCAAACTCGGAATATTCTGTTGCTGGAATTTCCAGTGAACCGTACTGTGTTGATATAAAGAAACAGTTTCGATAAGATCATCTACTTCCTCAGTCCAGTCTATGGTAAGAACATCATTTACAGGGACAGGATAAAGCCTTATCTGTTTCAGAAATGTTTTTTCATCCATCGGTTTTTCCTGAACAGCCGCAACTGTTTGGGTTTCCTTAAGATCCGATTCTTCTGTTTTAGCTTGCTTTTGGGTAAATTCTTCAGGTGCTTGTTTTCCACTGGCATTAGTTCCTCTGTATCTTTGATTTCCGGCCTCATCATACTTGAAGTAAACTTCAGTTTGTGAGAAGCCTAAAAAGCTTATAAACAGAGAGAATAGGGAGAATAATTTTCTTTTCATAGTGTTTATTTTTTATTGGAAAGAAGTTGCTCTAATTGCTTCTCTAATTTCTCAATCTTTTCAGATTGGGATTGTAAAGCTTTGTTTTCTTCCTGAAGTTTTTTGATCTGTTTGTTCTGCTCTATCGAATAAAGAGTAAGCTCTTCTATTTTCTCAAGAAGCTTGACATTTATGTCTCCTAAGTTGATGCCATTTTTTATAACTTCTTCAGCAGAAGGGATATTAGGTAAATGTCCTTTTTCTTCAATATGTTTTTCTACTTCTTCTAATGAATTTAATTTGTATTCTTTTTCAAAAACATAATCCGGCCAATTTTGTAAATCAACTTTAACTTCTTTAGCATGAATTACTCCATTTACATCTAATTTATTAATTGGGTTACTTATACCAATTCCTACATTTCCATTTGCTAATGATGCGAAATTTGAAGTTTTTGCATTAATATCCGTATTGCCATAATAAGAACCTTTTGGGAGGTTATAAAGAGGATCACTTATAGAAACTGTATTTAAATTCTGCCCTGCTGCATCTTGGTGAGATCCTGTATTGCTTATCAGTTCTGCATTCCCATAATAATATTTAGTACCTCCTCTTAGAAAGACAACAATGTCATTATTTGCCTGAGCACACACAACTCTTCCTAAAAAAGATATTGCCTGTCCGTTTGATGCAGGAGTATCCACTCCATAGGTGAAATTATCCACTCTCAAACTACTCCCATTCGATCCCCATCCATAACCAATACCTGTAATGGCAACAATACCATGAGCAAGCCATAATCTATCTTCATGAATATTAGTCCTTGAAATAAAGAATGTGCGATTACCTCCATCCGCTGTTGTAGATCTAAAAACAACAGGAACATACTGGTCTTGAGTTCCAACTGTTGTAAAATTAGAAAAAGTTTGTGATTGACTTATACCAAAAAGTATAAAAAATAAAATAAATAAAAATCGAGTCATTGTTTGTTGTATTAAAATTTTAGTTTTATGTTTTTTGCAATTTAATTGTTTTTAATAATTCATAATTTCATGTTAAATGGCTTAATATGATGTCATTGTCTGCTTATCTAATATTATACAGCAAATTAACAGAACACTACGTCAAAACTTGTCGTGTTATATAATAGATGCAATTATATCTTCAAAGGTTGGAAAGTGGATTATATTTTGGCATTATTTTTAATAAAATTCCAAATTTATGTCCATCAGTTCCGTTTCTATGTATATCAATTTTATATTGTTAAATTCTACATTTGAACTTTTCAGTTTTTTTCTATTATTTACATTTAACCAATCCGCTAGCAGTTCGAAATCTTATTCTTACATGCCAATTGATATCCAATCCATCAGAACAATAATGTAGGTCAGAATTACTATACAATTTATCGGAAGCAATTTTTTGAGATAATAACGAACTAAAAGCAATAAAGCCCTAGAAGTGATAATGTTCTTTTTATACAATTATGTTTTAATTTAAATTAGAAAAAAAATATGAGTCAAATTTAATAATTTTTCCCAAAGTTATGATTTATTAACAAAAATTAAATTAAGTTTAAGTCAAAAAAAAATCATCTTCTCAAAGATGATTTTATATAAATAGAATTTAAACTTTTAATCCTTGTATCTATAATATCTCGCGCCTTTCAAAACAGGATTTTCCAATTCTATACTATCTAATCCAAATCCTTTATAATTTTGATTAACAGATTGACTCATTTGCTTTCTATGCAGTTTTTCATACGTCTCGAAATCAATGGCTGTCCTCTTATTTAAATTTTCAAACAACTTCCACTTTGAAACTACATTTTTCCAATTTTGGGAGACTTTTCCGGCAAATACTTTTGATTTGGAACCACTTCCATATCCTAAAAAACCTACTTCTTCCCCTGTTAATTCTTCATTTTCATTAAAAGAGGTTTGCAATGCAGAAAGAAGGGCCATAAAAATCGAAGCTGTATACATATTCCCAATTTCTGATGAGGCTCTTTGCGTTTTTTCAATTTTATCGTTGATAAACTGAATGTAGCTTTCTGATTTTGCCACTGCCTTCTGCTCTTCGGCAGTTTCATAAGCTAATTCATTTTCCAAACTGTAAATCTCTGTAAAAACTCTTTTCCCGTGAAAAGCATAAGGTAGATGAAAAATAAGATACTTCCAATCTTCATAAGGTTTATCTTTTCCGGAAATTTCTTTATAATGTTGATAAGCTTCCCGTATCCTGTCCTGATAACACTGATTGGAATATTGCCCATCGAATACAGGTTCATCTGTAAAGATTTCTATTTTATCCGGAAAGGATTCAGGACTATTGTGTAAGTCTTCCTTTTTATAATGCCTTCTTGGTTTGAAAAAATCAAAAACGCTTTCTGTAGCTACTCCCCAATGATTTTCAATTTCCAATAAATCCGGCTTTGCGGAAATCAATAAAGCCACGGCGCCTCCTCCCTGTGTATACTCTCCGGAAGAAGCCAGCTCATATTTGGCATAGTCACTTGCAATCACAATGGCTTTTTTATCAGGATTTACTCTTACAAAATCAAGGGAATTGTGGAGCGCATCCACCGCCCCCACACATGCAAACGTCATATCTACCACATCACAGTTTTTGAAGCATCTCGTTCCAAAGTCTTTTTCCAATACTTTCTCCACCATATGCATGGCGTAAGAAGCAGTAGGTTTTGCGGCATCAAGTGCACTTTCTGTTCCCAGATAGATCCTGGATATTTCTCCGGGATGAATATCGTAATCTCCTATTAATTTTAATAATGCTTCCGCCGCAAATGTAGCAGCATCTTCATGGACATCCGGAAATCCCATTTTATATAACCCCAAACCTTTTTCCAACTTTGCCGGATCAATTCCT
>NZ_BAAFHL010000036.1:0-26899 GCF_042849955.1 Chryseobacterium barbadense | reverse complement strand
CAGTTATGGTAGGAAGTTTTTGAAGTTTCACCACATTGGTCTGCTGTTTGGCTATATCAATGTTTTGGGCAGAAACTTTTAACTGCTGATGATTTTGTACCGCCAGTTCAGCCACTTCATTTGCGGTCATCTGTTTTTCCTGTGAAAAAAACAGCGTAGGAATGAGAGCTATCGCTAAGGATAGTGCTGTTTTTACATTTTTTATCATTTTACCTTGTTTTACAGATGCAAAGTTATAGCAGTCGTAAAGTCAAACAAATGTTTGATTTCTGGAAAAAGATGTTCAAATGTAGGATTTTTACTTTTTAAATTGATTCCGGTATTGAGTCGGGCTCAACTCCAGGTGTTTCTTAAAAAAATGAGAAAACGAGTATTGATCGCTAAAGCCAAGAATAGAAGAAACCTCAGAAACAGGCTTTTCCGATGAGTTCAAAAGTACTTTTGCCTCATTCACCACAATTAAAGCAATGATTTCACTAGCGGACTTTCCCGTAATTGATTTCACGACGGATGAAAGATGTCTGGTTGTAATCGACTGGCGTTCTGCATAGAACTCTACCATTCTTTCTGTATGATAATAAATGGTAAGATCTTTTAAGAAATTAAAAACAATCTCCTCCTGTCTCGACATACGGCTCATGGAATTGTCATCTTCTTTGGATATAATCCCTGCCATCTGGTAACAAAATACAGAAAAAAGGTGTTCTACAATTTCCTTTTTATAGATCGTCCCTGTATTTGAATCTAATATATACTTCAAGAAGTTAACACTTTTCCATACCATTTCCATTTCATCCTCATGAAAAGGTACTCCTCTGTTCATCTGCTGTCTGAAATAACGGTAAGTAATCAATCTGTTGAACTTTAAAGACAATGCCGAAATAAATTCTCGTTTATAGGAAACCATTCTGGATTGAAAATCATCACTCACGGAAATCATTTCGTACACCGTCTGTGGATCGGTCACCATAAACATATTGGCGGAAAGTTCCAGATCACTGAAATGCTGCCGAAGCTTTATTGTTCCGGTTTTCACAAAAACAAAAGCAGGGTTTTCGGGACGGAAAGGTTTATCGACAGATATTCTCTCGAAAATATTATGCTGAGTAAAAATTTCAACTCCGAATTCTTCTAAGACAGACATAGTACAAATGTAACCAATATCAAATGCTATTACAAAATTTTATTATTTTCGTATATACAACCAATCAAACCATGAGAAAGATCGATTTACTATTGGCAGAATACGGCGAAAGCCACAGAAATATCATTAATAAATTCATCCATTGGATTTGTGTACCCCTGATTTTCTGGACCATCTTAGGCTTTGTATCTCTTATTCCCTCCAAATCAATCTGTTTTATATATATTGGCTGTATAAGTTATGTGAGCTTTATTGTAATGGCTTTAATAACAATATATTATTTGAGGCTTTCCTTTTTGATTGGCTTACTTATGATTTTGATAATGATTCTTATGGAGAGTTTTGCCTACGGACTTAATACCCGTTTTGATCAGCCATGGGTCATTTACCTTGCTGTTTTTGTTGTTACCTGGATCTTACAGTTTATCGGTCATAAAATAGAAGGCAAAAAGCCATCTTTTTTAAAGGACCTGCAGTTTCTGTTGATAGGCCCCATCTGGCTTTTAAGCTTTATTCTGAAAAAATTGGGAATCAGATATTAATCTTCCAGTGCATATACGGCAAAGCTTGCCAACCAGTGATCTCCCCCATAATTGCCCTGAAAAAGCAATGGTAATCCGTTCGTTAAAAATTTATCCGCAGTTTTACGGAAATCCTTTTTCAATGGGTGATTTTCGGGAAGAGATTTTGCAATCCCCTTCATACACCAGGCTTTTGAGAAAGACAACCCTACCAGGTGAACTGTTTGATAATCGCTTAGATCACTGACAACCGGAATTTTCTCAACATTTTCCAGACTGCGCTTTTCATAGAAATTATTCAGCCATTTCACATATTCTTTCTGAGGAAGTACTCTTCTCATCAGGTCAGCAATTTCGAGGCTGGGAGAAAAAAAATCTGAACCGTCCGGTTCTAAATACGCCGGCGTTTTCTGATCATTTAAATAAAAATACTTTGCCTTTTCTGTCAGTTGATTTTCAAAATCTTTATCCTTGTTGGCTCTCGCCCAATCTATTGCAAAAGCCATAGCAAAGGCTGTATTCGGGTGAACTCCGGTTCTGTTAGGATATGTTTGTTTTGGCAGATAAGTTTTCCAGGATTTTAAAATCTGATCCGTCAGAGGTTTCAGATTCTGATGCCATATTTTAGCTTTTGGATGATCCCAGGTTGCAAGCTCTTCATCCAATTTCAATAGCCATGCCCATCCATACGTTCTTTCAAAGGTAGTGGTTAATTGAAATTTTGTAAAATAATCGGCCTCAGACTGCAAATTTTCTTTCTTCAACGAGTTGTCCAGAATATTTTCAATGTCTTTTGCATTCGATAAGCCTGGTTTCGTCTTTAATAACCTAACGAGCATCCAATGACCATGCACCGAGCTATGCCAGTCGAAACAGCCATAAAAGCTTGGATGCAAATCTTTAGGTGAAAGGGAGACTTCTTTCTCATTATTGATGATATGGGCTGTTTTATTCGGGTATTCCTGATTGATACAGTGTAATGGCTTATCGGAAAGCTTTACTGCCATTTCATCGGTCAATTTAGGAGCTTCCTGAGCATAAATCAGAAACGGAGAAAATACAAATGCTAAAAGACTTTTTTTCATGTAATAAAAATATAAAATTATTTGATTTTTCAATAATTTATAACAGAAAACAGTAATTCGATATAATATTTAAAAATATTACAATAATTTACAGTTAAAAATAAAACCACAGTCAATTTGAGCACAGTTTTTGATCATATTCACAAAAAATATTAATGAAAAATATCCTACTCCCTTTATTGTTCCTTTTTACTATTCAATGCAATAAATCTGAAATTCCTGCTAAAGAAGAAGCTGTTATGCAAATGGCACCTCCGGCTGCAGTATCAGAAAAACTCACATCTGATAAGGTATCAGCTATGGCTGTAATGGATTCTGAACAACCTCAACCTCCAAACCAAGAAACTGCTCCTAAAAAAATAGACACCATCTCTAAAAAGGTGATTAAAAATGGTTATATGACCATTCAGGTGGGTGATATTAAAAAAGCTCATCAACAAGTCAATGAAATCATTAAAAATAACAAGGCTTATGTACAGAATGAAGAATTTCGAAATACGGATACCAATGAGAATCTGAACCTGATCATCCGTGTTCCGCATAAAAATTTTGATGCACTTATCAATTCTTTTTCAGACGGATTAGGTTCTGTGCTATCTAAAGAAGTTTCTTCGGAAGATGTCACTGAAGAATATACAGACGTTTCCATAAAATTAGCCAATAAAAAAATATATCTTGAAAAGTACCGTGATCTCCTTAAAAATGCAACTTCCACAAAAGATATGCTTGAAATTCAGGAAAAAATACGTGGCTTGGAAGACGAAATTGATGTTGCGGAAGGCAGATTACGTTTTTTCGATGACCGCGTGAACTACAGTACATTGAATCTAAGTTTGCTTAAAGAAAAAGTAAGAAGTTCTGCCACTTCAAAAATAGGCTTTGGAAGCCGTTTCGCTGATTCCCTGACCGAAGGATGGAATATTTTTGTAGGCTTTATTCTCGGACTGGTTTCACTGTGGCCATTCTTACTGATCGTTCCCATTGTCATTTTCTTATGGAAAAAATGGCGGGTAAGAAAGAAAAAATAAAATAAAACCGGATAACACTATCCGGTTTATTTATTTAAGCATTAAAATGATTTTTTACGGTTTCCAGTATTTTTTCCTCCGGCATCTGCTGTGAGCTATCCAGCGTAATTTTCAGGTTTTTATATTGGGGTGTATCATGAAGATAATGTTTTAGTTCTTCCTGGGTTACTCCCGGTCCTGTAATGTATAATTCCTGAGTGTTGGTAAGCAAATGTTCTACTTCCTTAAAGAATTTAATCCGGTTTGTTCTTTCTGCATTATTTCCGGCATTTTCACTGGAGTTTCCATGTTGAATCTCTGCTTTTACAGGTTTGCAAAGGAAAAATTCGGAAGCATTTTGGGAATCATGATTCTTAGCTACAATAGCTTTTTCGGTATCTATCCAGATCCCGGCTAATCTTTTATCAGACATAACTTTAATTTTTTAATTATTAAAAAATGTCCAATTTATATGCAAAACATGGGTTAACGAAGTGTTAAAGTAGTAAATTACTGCCAAATAAAACCAAATGAATGAAAATGAAATCTCTTACCTTGTAAGGAAATGTATCTTTTATGTATATAACGAACTAGGCCCTGGCTTGTTAGAATCCGTATACAAGAAGATTTTAATTTATGAGCTGGAAGAAAATAAAATCCGAAGTTTTCTACCTGTCATTTATGATAATAAAACTTTGATCTTAATTTCAGAGTTGATATTCTTGTAGAAAATAAGGTGATCCTAGAACTTAAATCAGTAAGAAAGCCTTGAAGATATACATTATAAACAATTGCATACCTATCTTAAGCTTTCTCACATGAAACTTGGATTATTAGTGAATTTTAATACTAAAAACATTCTAGACGGAATAAAAAGAGTTGTGAATAACTTATAGTACTGAAAAAAAGGTTCTCGCAGATTTAGCAGATTACGCAGATTTTTAAAAAGATTTAAACACAATCATTTGCTAAATCTGCGAAAGAAAAACTATCTTCCTAAAACAAACACCGCAGGAATTTTGTGAAGCTCAGGCTTTTGTTTCTGCCACTCTTTTATCGTTTTCGTTTTGATAAATTCATGTTCAGGATCATTGATGTTGGCAGCAATACACAATTTCGTATTCGGAGAAAGGAACTTGCATAAATCTTCAAAAAGCGGGTTATTTCTGTAAGGTGTTTCCATAAAGATTTGAGAATATCCGGTTTTCTGCACCAGGCTCTCCAAATGGAGAATTTGTTTTTTCTTCTCACTTTTATCAATAGGAAGGTAACCATGAAAAGTAAATTCCTGTCCGTTAAATCCACTGGAAATCAAGGCTAAAATAATAGATGATGGTCCGGAAAGAGGAATCACTCTTATATTTTTTTCATGGCACCATTTTACAATCAAATTGCCCGGATCGGCTATACACGGGAGTCCGGCTTCAGATAATAGGCAAAAATCCTGTCCTTTCAGCATTAATTCCTGGGCTTCTTTTACATCTGCATTTTCTGTGTATTTGTCCAATAAAAATAATTGTAAATCCGACTGTTTCTTTTCAGGAGCAAAAAACTTAATGACTTTCCTTGCTGTTTTTTCATTTTCTACAAAGAAATAATCCGTCTGCATAATATAATCTTTCAGGATTGGTGAAAAGTGAGTAAGTGGTGTGTTTTCGGATAAATAGGCAGGAAGTAAAAATAACATTGTTGCGGATTAAGAGTTAATAGAATATGGATTCGAGGTCCGGGTTATGGGGTTCGGATTTCCGGATTATTTAGTAGTTCTGCAATTTTTTCACATCCTTTGTTCAGCAACTGAAACACCTCTTCAAAATCTTTCATATCGCCCCAATACGGATCAGGGACTTCTGCATTTTCATGATCACCCAGTGCTTCAAGAAACAAAGAAATCTTTTGACGCTGTTCTTCATTTTTGGCTTTGGAAATTACATCTTCGTATACATCGATATCCATGCAATAGATCTTATCAAAATCATTCAGATCTGCATTGGTAATTGGTCTTGATACCTGCCTGGAAATATCTATTCCGTGATTGGCAGCAGTTTTAATTGCTCTTTTATCAGGATGCTCACCTTCATGTTGAGAAATCGTTCCCACTGAATCTACAAAAAAATCCTGTGGAAGTTTGGTCTTCATAATACCTTCAGCTAAAGGGCTTCTGCAAATATTTCCCAGACAAACCATTAGTATTTTCATAACGCTCAATCTAATTTTAATATTGAAAGATACAGACAAAACTAAATAAAAAATGAAGAATAAAAATTATTCTTCATTCTCATTATTTTAATTAATAATTTTAATGTTTAATTCTTTCCGTAAGTTCTTTTACGTATTTCTTTACTTCCTTATCTATTTTGGAGATATCTTTAATGGTTTCACAAGCATACATTACAGTTGAATGGTCTTTTCCACCCATTTCCTCTCCGATTTTAGTGAAAGTGGCATTGGTGAATTCCTTCGCAAAATACATGGCTAGTTGTCTTGGTAATGCAATTTCTCTTTTTCTGGTTTTGGATAAAAGCTGTTCTCTTTTAATTCCGAAATAATCGCAAACCACTTCCTGAATATAAGGAATGTTAATAATTTTCTTCTGATTAGCTGCAATCTTATTGATGGTTTCCTTCAGCAAATCAAGACTTAGATCTGATTTATAAATCGTAGAGTATGCAATTACAGAGTTGATCACTCCTATCAGTTCTCTTACATTGGTTTTTGCCTCTGAAGCAAGGAAATCCAGCATATCTTCCGTAAGGACGATACCATCTCTGCTTAATTTATCAATAATAATTTTTTTACGGGTATCATAATCAGGAGATTTGATCTCTGCGGAAAGCCCCCATTTGAAACGGGAAACAATCCTGTCCTGAATATCCATAATATCCGCAGGAGCTTTATCTGAAGTCAGGATGATCTGTTTTCCATTCTGATGTAAATAATCAAAAATATGGAAGAAGCTGTCCTGTGTTGCCGATTTACCGGAAAGGAACTGAATATCATCAATAATCAGAACATCCACCATTTGGTAAAAGTTAGCAAATTCTGTTTGTTTATGAGCTTTTGCAGACGATATAAATTGCTGAATAAATTTTTCAGACGATAAATAAAGTACTACTTTATCCGGAAATTGGTTTTTCACTTCCAAACCTACCGCCTGCCCTAAGTGTGTTTTCCCAACACCATAACCTCCATATAAGAATAATGGGTTAAATGCAGTTGCTCCCGGTCTTTTGGCAATTGATCTCGCTACTGTTGCAGCAAACTTATTGCTTTCTCCTTCTACATAGTTATCAAAAGAGAAGTCAGATTTCAGGTTGGAATCTATATTCACCTTCTTGATTCCCGGTACGACAAAAGGATTCACAATATTGGATGAAAAGCCTTGCGGCATTGTTTCCTGTACCTTTGGAGTAGGAACGCTTTTCCCTTTCATATTCATGGTAACGGGTTTTTCTAAACCGTTCGGTTTATTTTCCATTACAGAATACCAAAGTTTCACACCTTTACCTATATTTTTCTTCAGGGCAGCAGAAAGCAGAGACAGGTAATTATCTTCAATATACTCCTTATAAAAATCACTTGGAACCATCAACGTAAGGTTATTATCAACCAATGAAATCGGCTGAACTTTATCAAACAGTAAATCAAAAGATTTCTCAAGTTTTTTTAAATCAGAGTTATCTTCAGCAGCGTTCAGGTTATCCCGCATGAACTGAAGACATTTCTGCCATATCATCATTAAATTTTCATCCATATTTATGCCCCGATTATTGAATGGTTAGTATTTTTTTTAGAAGGAAGACAAAGGTCCAATTTTTTATTTTTAAAAAAAAATATTGCAGGTATTGATTATTTAAAAATATATTTGTATGTATAATTTACAAGCCAGAATGATACATACAACTCACTCAATAAGAGTACGTTACGGAGAAACAGATCCTATGAAATATGTCTACTACGGTAACTATGCAGAATACTTTGAGATCGGCCGGGTTGAGCTTTTCCGAAGCATTGGGATATCCTATGATAAAATTGAAAATCAGGGCATTTGGCTGCCTGTTTCGGAGTATAAAATTAAGTATTTGAAGCCAGCTTTATATGATCAAAAACTAGAAATACACACTTACGTTAAAAAAATTCCGGGAGTGAGAATTGAGTTCGAATATGAAATTTTCAATGAGGAAAAAATTAAAATTACCGAAGCTTCCACCAGCTTGTTTTTTTTGGATGCCCAAACCAATAAAATCATAAAATGTCCGGATTTTTTAATGAAACTTATAGAAGAAAACTGGAAACCCGATAATAAATAATATATGAAGATTGCTTTTTTAGGTCCGCAGGCCAGTTTTACCCAATTGGCTGCCACTCAACTTTTCCCCGACCAGGAACTTTTCCCGCAGGCTAATATTTTAGACTGCTTTAATGCTGTTGAAAACGGAGAAGCCGACAAAGCGGTTGTTCCTTTGGAAAATTCCATTGAAGGTACGGTTTCCATGACTCTTGATTATCTATACAAGACACCCTCTATAAAGATAGAAGCCGAAGCCATCATGCCGATCGCCCATCATTTAATGATCCACCCTGATCATGTGATAGAAGAAATTGAAAAAATTTATTCACATCCACAGGCTTTAGCACAAAGTTTTCACTTTTTAGACACAAATTATAAGTTTGTCCAGAAACAGGATTTTTCATCTACTGCTGCAGCAGCCAAATATGTTTCAGAAAATCCGGACCTCAGGATTGCGGCAGTTGCCAATCAGTATGCAGCTAACCTGTATGGACTCAAGATTATTCACCGTAATATTCAGGATTTTGAACAGAATCATACCCGATTTATCATTATCTCCAAACAGCAGAAAGCCTACGAAAATAATAAGCTGGAGGTTTTAGGAGAAAAATCAGGGCTCCTTATCACTCTTCCGGAGGATCATGCAGGAGGTCTGCATCAGGTTTTGTCTGTTTTTGCATGGCGAAAAATGAACCTGAGCAAGATTGAATCAAGAACTTTGAAAACCGGTCTTGGAAATTATTTCTTTTTTATTAATGTGACAGGAAAATGGGAAGCTATCTTACATGAAAATGCCATCGAGGAATTAAAATCCCTGAATGCTGAAGTTGATTTTCTGGGCAACTATAAGGAATACCTATTAGAAAGCTAATTTGTCAGTCTTATTAAACATATATGCTTCAATGCTGTCAGAATACTGACAGCATTTTTTTCGGTTTAAGCATTAATACAAAAACGCCATCTGTTTTTTTTATATAAACAACAATAATGAATTTATAAAATAAATTACAACACATATTTGAACTAAAATTAACACATACACAATAAATATGTTATAAAATTGAATAATCAATAAAAAAGGGTATGATTTTTGCTGTTATATTTCAGAAACTAATTAAAAATTTATTACTCATGAAAACTAAGATTTGTACTTTAATTTTGGCGATTTCTTCTATTTCCGCTTTTTCACAGGTTGGGATTAATACAACAACTCCCTCAGCAACACTTGACGTCAATGGGACATTGAAAGTCAGAGATACCCCTATGGTAACAGCTTTACCCGGCTATCAGATCATGGCAGTGAACCAAGGAACCTTCCAGGTTGCCAAGGTAGACCCTCAAGTAATCATTGATGCCGCTAACAGTGGGGGTAATACTAATACTACGGTGTATGCAGCAAAAAAAACAGCAACAATTACCTTATTAAATTTAGGAATCTTCCCGTCAGGTTTCCAGGCTGTTAATTTCCTGCAAAGTGAAAGAAATGTGGGCAACGCAGCCTTGTTTTCAGATGTTGACAATTCATACACCATCCCATCAACCGGGGTGTATGCAGTAGGTTTTTCCTTCAGACTTGGAACAGGATTACAAGCTTCTTTAATAAATGATAACCCCGGAGTCGGAATTGTAAGAACAAGAGCCGGAGTATCTACCATTATTGACAGCCGCCCTTTCAGCGGTATTAATGTTCCTCTTGTATTAAGTTTAACTATCTCTGAATCCAGCATTAATTCACTTTATGCTTTCCAGGCAGGTGATAAGATCACTTTCGGACTTACAGATTCCGGATTTATAACCGCAGGACTGCTTGGCTCAAGTGTAGGATCTTTTTATATTTATAAAGTATCCAACTAAAATCATTACAGTTTAATCACTCTACATAACTGATCCATCGCATGTAGCGGTGGATTAGTTTTTGCTGCCATTCTGATACAAATATTTATATTTACTAAAAAAATCAAAAAATGGAATTGGGACTGGTAGTTATCTTATTCTTAGTCGTGCTGTTGAGTCATCACAAGCTCAGCAATAAAATCCGAAAACTGGAGAATGAGATTTTTGAACTCAATAAGCTTCTTCATAAAAATGAAGAACATGCAAAAAAAATTCCTGAACAAACGCCGGCTGATGTTCCTTCCCCAGCTTCTCAGAATATAAGCTCCGGAAAACTTCCGGAACAAATGATCGACCCAGGTTCCCCGCAAAAGGATTGGTTAACGCCCATCCTTGATTTTTTAAAGCAGAATATATTAACGGTTATTGGAATTTTCACTCTTGTATTAGGAATTGGCTATTTCGTGAAATATGCCATTGATAAAAACTGGATCGGCGAAACGGCCCGGGCCATGATAGGCTTATGTACCGGAGCAGGAATCATTATTACGGGGCATTTTCTACGAAAAAACTACACTACCTTCTCATCCATCATTACAGGAGGTGGGATTGCCGTGCTTTATTTTTCGACAACCATCGCTTTTAGGGAATATCATATTTTCAGTCAGAATACGGCTTTTATCATCATTTGCCTTATTACGTTTTTTTCCATTCTTATATCATATTATTATAACAGCCAGGTATTAATTATCTTTTCATTATTTGGTGGATTTCTGGCTCCGTTAATGGTAAGTACAGGCCAGAGCAATTATCCTTTTCTCCTGACCTATATTACCATATTAAACCTGGGAATGCTCATTATAGTTTTCCTGAAGCATTGGAAAAATATCAGCTGGATCGCATTTATATTTACTCATATTTATCTTTTCTACTGGGTTATTGAGAAAACAGAGATGATAAGCATCTATTTTTATGTGGCAACATATATAATCTTCTATACGTTTGCTTTACACGATTACCGAAAAACAAATACCCTGTCAATTATTGATATTCTGATGCTTGTTTTAATCAACTTCACAAGTATTATTGGTTTGGTATATATTTTCAATGAACTGAAATACGAACCGGCTATTATTTTCCCACTTGCGTTTGCATTGGTCAATGCTTTATTATTATACAGGGAACACAGGAAAAAAAATTTCGAAATTCCCTATTCTGTTTTTACAGGAATTACGGTAAGTCTCATTACATTAACTTTTGCCCTGCAATTTGAGGCTAACCTTATTACCAGCGTTTGGGCGGTTGAAGCAACGCTTTTACTCTTTATATGGAAAAAAACAGGTTTCAGTATTTTTAAAATATGCTTTTATGTTTTGTTTCCTTTGGTTATTATAGTGCAGATGATCACCTGGATTGAATATTTATCATTCCGCCAATTATCAATTGTTTTCAATCCTGTATTTCTTACAAGTCTCATTACCATTATCACCATTTTGGCTAATCTGTATTTATTAAGGAGACGGCATGAAAATGATAAGCCAGAAAATAAATTTATTGAAAATCTTTTCATTGTTTTAAGTTATACCATAATTTATCTGTCCATCCTTTTTGAAATCCTTTATCACCTTTCAGATCAGCATCTGCCAGTCATTATCAGTTCCGGATTGCTATTCAGTATCTATTATATTTTCATTTTGTTACTACTGCGCAAACCGTTAAGCATTTCTGAAGACTTTGAAAACGGACTTTTATATCTGTTCATCTTTTTAGTTATTATACACATTTCACTTTCTGCTTCTATGGTTACAGAGGGCATTCTGAAAAAAGAAATCCCAGGAAATCATTACTTTTTCTATATGCTCTATCTGATTCCTTTTATGTATATATGCTGGAAGCTTATTGCCTCAACCCATTTTTTTAAAGTTACCATCGCCTATTGGTATATATGTTTTGCAATAATCGTCGTTGTGAGTTCTGAGCTCTATCATGGTTATATTTTAATGAATGCTGAAAACCTGGCCCAATCTTATCCGCTGAAAACACATTTCAGTATTTTGTATTTACCAATTATCTGGACCATTTTGGCAAGTATTTTCATTTATACCGGCTTAAAGCGGAATGTTTCTGAGCTTAATAAAATAGGCTTTGTTCTCGTGGGAATTGTGATGGTAAAACTATACGCTTATGATGTATGGCAAATGGATAACATATCAAGAATCATTGCATTTATTATCTTGGGAATCATCTTATTATTAAGCTCATTTATGTTCCAAAGGCTAAAAAACATCATTAAAAATCTGGTAGATCATAAAAATGAGAATACCTCGGATAGAGATTCAAAATCCTAACAAAGTCCTTTATTTATAGATAGTTTCCAAATTATCATAAAATTTTGTTCATATTTTATAAAAAATAACTATATTTATCACGTTTTTAATATATTCTATAGATTATGAAAAAATTACTCTACTCTTTTTTAATATTTGCTTCTGCTACCTTATTTGCACAGAAGAGCACAACTACCAAATTTGCTGTAGCCGATAATATCGTTGGAACAGTAGATATGTTTAATGCCAAAAAGGATCTTGTACAAAGTATGCACGTGTACAAAAATTCTGCAGCTTTGCCTCAATCTCTTAAAAAATTCAGTTATCTGGCGGATAATGGAATTGCCGAAATCAAGCTAAAGAAAACAGAAGTGTTGGATAGAATATCTCTTGCTCAGCTGAACGAGCAGGAAGGTGTGGCAAAAAGCACTCCTGTTTTAATTGACGGTTATGAATTTACAGATACCGAAACTAAGGTTTACGCTGATATTTTCAAGAAAATAGAGGTAAAAGACAACAATGGTACAAAGGCTGTTTTTATTTCTACAAAATAATTCCACCATTATATAGATCAAAGGATGCTTAAACAGGCATCCTTTTTTTTATTAATATTTATTATTCCATTTTTTCTTCAGCTCATCGTAAATTTTCTTTTCCGTTGCATTATTCCCGGGTTCATATAATTTAACATCTTTAATTTCTTCTGGCAGAAAATCCTGGTCCACAAAGCTTCCTTCATAAGAATGGGCATATTTATAATCTTTGCCGTAATCCAGATCTTTCATAAGTTTAGTGGGTGCATTTCTGAGATGAAGCGGGACAGGAAGATTTCCGGTTTTCTTCACCAATGCCAAAGCTTCGTTAATCGCCATATAGGTAGAGTTACTTTTGGGAGAAACAGCCAGATAAACAGCCGTTTCACTCAAAATGATCCTTGCTTCCGGATTACCTATTACATTCACAGCCTGAAAACAATTGTTGGCAATAACCAGGGCATTCGGATTAGCCAGACCAATGTCTTCAGCCGCTAAAATGAGCATTCTCCTTGCTATAAACTTAATATCTTCTCCTCCGGCAATCATTCTCGCCAACCAATATACTGCTCCATTGGGATCGCTCCCTCTCATCGATTTGATGAAAGCAGAAATGATGTCATAATGCTGTTCTCCGTTTTTATCATACAAAGCGATGGTCTCCTGAAGAACGGAAAGTACGTCTTCATTACCAATCTCTTTATTCCCGTTGTTTTTAAACTGATTCAGAACAAGCTCTACTGAGTTGATCAATTTTCTTGCGTCCCCTCCGGAATACTGAATAAAAGCTTCTTTTTCTTTAACCGTAAAACCTGTATTTTCTTCCTGATTATATCTGTTTACGGCAATATCAACCAGATCTTCCAACTTTTCATAGCTCAATGCCTTCAATACATATACCTGACTTCTGGAAAGCAGGGCGGAAACCACTTCAAAGCTTGGGTTTTCTGTGGTAGCTCCAATCAGAACAATCCATCCTTTTTCCACGGCATGAAGGAGAGAATCCTGCTGGGATTTATTGAAGCGATGGATCTCATCAATAAACAAAATCGGAGATTTTCCTGAAAAAAGATTTTGTTTTTTGGCTTCGTCAATCACATCACGTACGTCTTTCACTCCTGAAGAAACTGCAGAAAGCTTGAAAAATTTTCTTTCGGATTTTTCAGAAATGATTTCTGCCAAAGTTGTTTTTCCTGTTCCCGGAGGCCCCCAAAAGATCAGTGAGTTCAACGTATCGTTTTCGATCATTTTCCGGATGGTTCCTTTTTCTCCGGTAAGATGCTCCTGCCCAAGAACCTCATCCAGGTTCTTGGGTCTCAATTTTTCAGCTAATGGTATATTTGGACTCAAAGTATAATTAATTTTTGGGATAAGTGTCAGGTTTTGCTTCGCTGAAACTTATAACAAATTTAAACTAATTTTCATTTTTTTACCCTATTTTTGCATTGTTTTGAAACTTACATTCAATAAAATCATTACATTTCCCATGGTAATCTTGATCAAATTTTACCAATGGTTTATCTCGCCTTTACTCCCCAAAAACTGCCGTTATGAACCTACCTGTTCTCATTATATGGTAGAAGCTTTACAGGTTCACGGTATTTTTAAGGGATTCTGGATGGGTGTGAAAAGAATTTCAAAATGTCATCCATGGGGCGGAAGCGGTTATGATCCCGTTCCACCTAAAAAATAAATATCGATAAACAAACTATTAAATCAATAGAAATGAGTAATCTATTTTTCAGAATTTACCTTGTATTATTTGCGTTAATGACCCAGTGTTTCTTTGCGCAGAATTATCCGGACGGCCTGTCTGACGGAGCTTTAAAAGTAAATTCCACGGAAATCCCTGTAAAAATCTATTCGACTACTGAACTTGGAGATCTGGATGCATTTGCAGACAAAAAAATAAATAATAACGTTCTGGTTATCCTGAATAAATCTAATTTTGAACCTGCATATTTTAATTTCAATGCGTTGACTTTAAGCAAATTTAAAAATGCAAATTACCAGTTTTTTGATAAGAATTTTAAATTGATTGATACAGCGGTTACTCCTGAAAATATAGAGACTTTTAAATATGCTGTTAAATCACAAAAACCTATTACTACTGCTGATAATGTTGAGCTGGAAACTCCGTTTAAAATCTGGGATCCATCAACAGGAATTCATTTAGGACCGGTTACCCTGCATTATTATAGCTTAATGTTCATTTTCGCCTTTGGATTCGGATATATTTTAATGACCAGAATTTTCAAAATCGATAATGTCAACCAAAAATATCTGGAACCTCTTTTCACATGGACTTTGATTGGAACCATTCTGGGTGCTAGAATGGGGCATGTTATTTTCTATCAGCCTGAATTATTTAAAGAAGATTTCTGGAGCGTATTTTTACCGATCAGTACCAAAAACGGGCTGAAATTTACAGGGTTTTCCGGATTGGCAAGTCATGGAGCTACGATTGCCTTAATATTTACGACGCTTTATTATTCATTTAAGATCATCAAGAAGAATCCTTTCTGGGTGTATGACAGACTAGGAATTGTAGTAGCTTTAGGAGGAGCATTTGTGAGAATGGGTAATTTTTTCAATTCTGAAATCATTGGAAAACCGGTTGACCCTACTTCACCATTCGCATTACTTTTCCCTCAACAAAGCAGTGAATACGGTGTTACAGTTCCCCGTTATCCGAGTCAGTTGTTTGAAGCGGTTGGATATGTAGCTTTGTTCGTTTTACTTTGGTTCTTATATAGAAAAACAGATAAAAAATATCAGCAAGGCTGGTTATTCGGATTATTCTTTATCATTCTTTGGGCGATCAGATTCTTTGTAGAATTCCTGAAAGAGCCACAAGGTGATGAGTTCATTGAATTCGGTGGATTGAATACCGGGCAGGTTCTTTCTATTCCTTTCATGCTTGCAGGAGTAGTCATTATGATCATGTCAAAAAAATTCAAAATTACACAGGCTGAAAACGAAAAGCCTGAATAATTGAATATCATACCGAGCGAAGCCGAAGCATCCAAATAAATAAAAGCCACAATTTCTTGTGGCTTTTTTTGTTTATAATTTAAGAGTAGCCTTTTTATTAAGTTCCTGAAAAACAGTTCCAAATTCATTAATCAAATCTGCAGGTAACATCGATTCCTTAGAGTGCCTTTCAGCTGCAAAATCGGCAGCTTTCCCATGAAACCAAATTCCCAGAACAGCCGCATTTTCTTCGGAATATCCCTGAGCTAAGAAAGACGTCAGAATTCCCGTCAGAATATCGCCGCTTCCTCCTTTTGCCAACCCTGAATTTCCCGTGATATTATAGTATACTTTTCCTTCCGGACTAATAACCTGAGTATGATGGTCTTTTAAAACTATATAAATCTGTAGTTCTTTCGCTTTCTTCCGGGCCAGTTCCGATCTTTCAAAAGAATCTTGTGTATTTCCGAAAAGCCTCTCAAACTCTTTAGGATGAGGAGTTATAATGGAGTTCTGAGGAATTAATGATAAGTTTTTTTCATCCTTGGAAATCATATTCAAAGCATCGGCATCTAAGATCAATGGCTTTGAATATCCTTTTAAAAACTGAAGAAGACTCTTCTCTGTTTGCGGTTCTGTTCCTAAACCTGGTCCAATTCCATAAACTGAATCTTTTTCTACTACAAAGCTTTCAATATATTGACTTCCACCCTTTATAAACATTGCTTCGGGGCATGAGGTTTGAAGAATCTCATAACCGCATTGGGGGGCTAATGTAAAAGTTAGTCCCGCACCTGTTTTCAAAGCAGATTTTGTGGAAAGAACCGCTGCACCCATTTTTCCGTAACTTCCTGCAGCTATAGTTACTTTTCCATATGTTCCCTTATGGGAAAATTCCTGCCTGGGTTTAAAAATATGATCCACAAGATCATCATCAATGACAAAATCATCGGTTTTTGCATGAGAGATATATTCTTTGTGCAGATCAATATCCAGGATAATTACTTTTCCTGCGTAGGTTCCTGTTTCTGAATGTAAAAAGCTTTTCTTCCAGAACTGGAAGCTTAAGGTATAATCAGCTTTAAACACTGTTGAACCCCTTTCCGTCAGACCATCCGCAAATAGCCCCGACGGAATGTCTATGGAAATTTTCAGATTATTCCTTTCGTTCAGTTTATTAATCAGTATTTTATATTCTCCTTCTATTTTTCTTGATAATCCGGTTCCTAATAAGGCATCAACAATGATGGTTTTGCTGTCAAAATTATATTGATCTATATCTTGGAAATTTTTAACAGAAATCCCGGAAAAATCCCTTAGTTTTTTAAAATTAACGGAAGCCTCTTCAGAAACTTTTTGATAGGAGGCATCTATAAATATATCTACATCAAATCCTTTTAAATAAAGTATCCTCGCAATAGCCAACCCGTCACCGCCATTGTTTCCATTTCCACAGAAGACCGCAATTTTTTTATGGTTCTTACAGTTTTCGGAGATCCAGACTGAACAGGCTTGGGCCGCTCTTTCCATCAGCTGAATGGAAGAAACGGGTTCATTTTCAATGGTAAACCTATCCCATTCCCTGATTTGTTCTGCTGTAAGTATTTTCATTTTCAGGTAATTTGATTAAATTTAGCAATAATAATTTCAATATGAAGAGAATTTAAGCTGAAAAATAATTGAAACTATTGATGTTTAAATTTTTAAAGCCTACTTTTGTATATAACAATAAACAAAAAAATATAAATTATGGGATTTATCAAAGAATTTAAAGAGTTTGCCATCAAAGGCAACGTTATTGACCTTGCAGTAGGGGTAATTATTGGTGCAGCTTTCGGTAAGATCGTTTCATCATTCGTAGAAGATGTGATCACACCGCTTCTTCTGAACCCTGCAATGAAAGCAGCCGGTGCGGACAACATCAAAGAACTTGCATGGAATGGTGTTACTTATGGTAACTTTTTATCAGCCGTGATTAACTTTTTCTGTATTGCTTTGGTTCTTTTCATAATGATCAAAGGAATCAACAGGATCAGCAAAAAAGAAGATCCCGCTTCAGCCGGGCCTACTGAAGATCAGAAACTACTGACTGAAATCAGAGACCTGTTGAAAAGCAACAGAAACGTATAAAAATAAAAACACCTCAGATTGAGGTGTTTTATTTTTTTATAGTAATGATCTTAATGAATCTGTAAGATACTTGCAATCTGTTCTGCCAAAGAAAGTCCGATTCTATCCTGAGCCTCCAGAGTAGATGCTCCTGTATGCGGAGTCAGAGAGATTTTAGGATGGTTTAAAATTTCCTTTGAAGGAGTCGGCTCGTTGATGAAAACATCCAGTCCCGCAAATTTCACTTTTCCGGAATCCAAAGCTTCAATTAAAGCCGCTTCATCGATAACTCCACCTCTTGAACAGTTAACAACCGCTACTCCGTCCTTCATCATTTCAAATTCATTCTTCCCGATCATATAACCGTCTTTTTGTGCCGGAACGTGAAGGGTAATAAAATCCGAATGCTTTAGCACATCATGTAAAGGTTCTGTTTCAATATCAACATTAATGAACTGGTTGTTATAGAATTTCACCTTGATGCTTGCTTTTCCGACGTTATTATCCGCTGCAATCACTCTCATTCCCAATCCTAAGGCGATTCTTGCCACTTCCTGCCCGATTCTTCCCATTCCAACGATACCGATGGTTTTTCCTCTAAGTTCAATCCCGGCTGTATAGGCCTTTTTAAGGGCAGCAAATTCCGTATCTCCTATCACAGGCATTTTCCTGTTGGAATCCTGCAAGAATCTCGCTCCCGAAAATAAATGGGCAAAAACCAGTTCTGCAACAGATTCTGAAGAAGCAGAAGGCGTATTGATCACATGAATTCCCTTTTCCCTTGCATAATCCACATCAATATTATCCATTCCTACCCCACCTCTTCCGATAATGTCAAGTGACGGGCAGTTGTCAATAATATCTTTTCTTACCTGAGTGGCACTTCGCACCAGTAAGGTACGGATCTTATGCTCGTTAATATAGTCTACCAAAAACTCCTGTGGAACTTTTGTAGTGATCACTTCAAAACCTTTTTCAGTTAATGCATCAATTCCTGATTGATCCAAGCCGTCATTTGCTAAAACTTTCATTAGAATTTTTTACTATTTTTATAGAATCTGAATAAAATTATTCAGCATCCTTATTCTTTAATCTTTAAATACTTCAATGGTTACTTGTTTTTCAACCATATCCGTAAACTTTCCTTTATATCTTGTTGCTCTTACCAGATGATTATCAATCCAGTGATAATTTCCGCCTCTTGGCTTTCCGCACAATACGCTGTGGTATTTGAAGCCGTGCTTATCCAGCCAATCAATAGTGATTTGCTTTAGGTTTTCTGTTCTTGAAGTAAAAAAGCAGATCTGATGGCCTTCATCATACCATTTATTAATGGTTTCCAAAGCATCCGGGTACGGTTCGCAGGTTACCATTCTTTCAGGCTCCTCATTCGGAACATCGTCCGTAATAGTTCCGTCTATATCAATTAAATAGTTCTTTACTCCATCTTTAAGGATTGGACTTATATGATCTTTGTATTCTAATTCCATCATTACATTTTGAATGGCAAAGTTACGGTTTTTCGACCAGAAAGAATCTTTAAACAGGGTTTCATTAAAAACTTACCACATAAATTAATATTCGATGAATAAAATTAACGAATGGTTTACATTTTATAGGTTCCTGATGAAAAATTTTCATCTGGAGTTTATTAAAATTGAGTATTGAAACTGATTTTCTTTTTATCTTTCCACAAGCTAATAACAAAAATGAACAAAATTCTGGCTTTTACATTCTGTCTTATCGGCTGGTTTGCCATCATTGCCCAATATTACCTGTTGCTGGAAACCAAAACTGTTTCTTTCATGGAAGCTACCATCAGGTTCTTTAGCTTTTTTACCATTCTTACGAATATAATGGTTGCTGCTTATTTTACAAAGCGGGCTTTTAAAAATCCTTTTCCTCAGAATGAAAGCCCGGGGACTTTAACTGCCATTAGTGTTTATATTGTTATTGTTGGTGTTGTTTATCAGCTTGTTCTTCGCTCTACCTGGAGTCCCACAGGATTACAGAAAATTGTTGATGAATTACTCCATAGTGCCATTCCTGTTCTGGTCCTCATTTATTGGTATTTCTATGAGAACAAATATTCCCTTCATTATAATTTGATCCCTAAATGGTCTGTTTATCCCTTACTTTATCTTTTTTTTATTCTGATAAGAGGGCATTTTTCTGGTTTTTATCCCTATCCTTTTATTAACGTATCTGAACTTGGGATTCTTCATGTTTTAGCAAATGCCATCTTGGTTCTGATATTTTTTATAGGATTATCAATGCTTTTGATAAGGCTTGGAAAAACAATTGCCCGTTGAAATGACCTGTCTGGAAAATATGATGTTTCACCAAAAATTTCCAAAATACATTTATTACGCTTACATTTGTAGGAATGGAAGAATTTGTAGTTTTAGTAAATCCTGAAGATGAAGTTTTAGGTTTGATGGAAAAGCAGCAGGCCCACGTTAACGGCTTACTGCACCGAGCTTTTTCCATTTTTCTGTTCAACAGTAAAGGTGAAATGCTTTTGCAGAAAAGAGCAGCCGAAAAATATCATTCTCCCAATCAGTGGACGAATGCTGTATGCTCACATCCCAGAAGTGGTGAAACGTATCTCGAAGGGGCCCAAAGAAGGCTGAAAGAAGAGCTGGGAATAGTGGCGGATCTTTCTGAAAAATTTAATTTTATCTATAAGGCGGATGTGGGTGAAGGACTTTGGGAGCATGAATTGGATCATGTATTCGTAGGAACTTATGAAGGAGACTTTCATCTGAACAAAGATGAAGTGGATGCTGTACGATATATTTCCATGGAAGAACTTGATCAGGAATTATCTACAAATCCGGAACATTTTACGGAATGGTTCAAGATTATTCTTGAAGAGTATAAACACCATTTTTAATCTATGATGAAAAGAATATCATTATTACTGGCATTTTTAATAAGCTCTATTGTTTTTGCTCAAAAAATAGCTACGAAAGTTTTTGACCGCCCCACGTATTCCATTTTGGTTCCCGAAATATGGAAAGTGATGGATAATAATGAAATCGTTAATATTTTCCCCGATAATCAGATTGGAGCCATTACCATTTCGGAATATCATGATCTGGCTCTTCCTGAAAGCGAAACCAAAAAGTTCATCCTTGCACTTTATCGCTCCACTGATGAGGAAAGTAAAATAAAAAGCAGGAGCGGCAAAAAAGGATATACGGAATATAGTTACGAATACTTTGATGAGAAGGAAAAGCTTTACTGGACTACAAAAGTTTTTCAGAAAGAAAAGGATCTTTACCTGATCACCATCAATTGCAAAGAAAAATACTGGAACGGTAATTATATGAGCCTTTTCAACGAAACCTTTAACAGTTTTAAAATAAAGAAATAAAAATAAACATGAAGAAAACAGCCTTGTACGACAAACACGTTTCTTTGGGAGCGAAAATAGTACCTTTTGCAGGTTTTGAAATGCCTGTACAATATTCAGGAGTTACGGAAGAGCATTTTGCAGTAAGAGAAAAAGCAGGATTATTTGACGTTTCCCATATGGGACAGTTTTTCATCGAAGGTCCGGGTTCTAAAGAACTTTTACAGTATGTTACAACCAACAATGTAGATACTTTGGAAAACGGAAAAGCTCAATATTCTTGCCTTCCTAATGAAAACGGAGGAATCGTGGATGATTTGATCGTTTATAAAATGGAAGACAATAAGTATTTTGTAGTAGTGAATGCTTCCAATATTGATAAAGACTGGAACCACATCGCCAAATACAACACTTTCGGAGCTCAAATGACCAATGCTTCCGATGAGATGTCTCTTCTGGCTGTTCAGGGTCCGAAAGCAACAGAAATTCTTCAGAAATTAACAGATACTAATCTTTCTGAAATTCCTTACTATCATTTTACAGTAGGATCTGTTGCAGGAGTAAATGACGTGATCATTTCCAACACAGGATATACAGGAAGCGGCGGTTTCGAAATCTATTTTAAAAATGAATCTGCGGAAAAACTTTGGGATGAGATCATTAAAGCCGGAGAAGCAGAAGGAATCATTCCTTGCGGATTGGCTGCAAGAGATACTCTAAGACTGGAAAAAGGATTCTGCTTATACGGAAACGATATTGATGATACCACTTCTCCTATTGAAGCAGGATTAGGATGGATCACCAAGTTTGATAAAGATTTTGTTTCTAAAGATACTTTTGCCAAGCAAAAAGAGGAAGGGGTAACCAGAAAACTAGTTGGTTTTGAACTTCAGGATAAAGGAGTTCCAAGACATGATTATCCTGTTGTAGATGCAGAAGGGAATGTAATCGGTAAGGTGACTTCCGGAACTCAGTCTCCAATGAAGAAAATAGGATTAGGATTGGCATATGTTGATAAGCCTCACTTTAAATTAGGTTCTGAAATCTTTATTCAGGTAAGAAATAAGAATATTCCTGCAAAAGTGGTGAAAGCGCCTTTCGTGTAGTCTGTTCAAAAATAATAAAAAAGGATGCCCTATAAGGACATCCTTTTTTTATTTCTGCTTCTACAAATCAATGGACGGCTTCATTTTGTTCGGAATCCGGATACATGAGAAATATACCCAGGCAATAAAAAACAGCTGTAAAGGTATTCTGTACCATAGATAGGCCGTTCCTTTTCCTGTAAAATCCGCAGTTTTCATATTCACATGCTCAAAGGCAGCATATACATTAACCGGGAGTATCAGAATAAAAAATAAGAGGAGGATCCATCCGGCCGTTTTCTGAAACCCCGGAATCAGTATTGCAACAGCCATCACAATTTCAAAAATACCGGTTATCCAAACCAGTTCCTCTCTACAGGGTATGAATGCGGGAATCATTAAAGTCATTCCTTTACTGTATACAAAATGAGCAATTCCGGTTGCCACAAGCATAAGTGCCATGGCAATCCGTGCTGAAAGAGCATATTCATACTCTTTACGAATGAGTTTAAAAGTGATCATAGAAATGATCAGAACAATAGGTAAAATAGCTTCAGGCATTTCTTTTTTATGCAAAGTTCCGCCATCTGTTTTTACAAAACAATGAACCCAGGTTAAGAAATCTTACGTCTGATTCTGCTCAGTGCCTGAGGTGTAATTCCGATATAAGATGCAATATACTTCAACGGTATATATTTCAGAATATGAGGCCGCTCCGAAAATAAGGCCAGATATCTTTCTTCTGCTGTTTGTGTTAACAAGGATAATTCCCTTTTAAAGATATCAAGATAAAGACCTTCGCTGGCAAGTCTTCCAATCCTGTCTCCTACTTCAGTTTTTTCATAAATTACATTAAGATCCTGATATGAAATACGCCAAAGTATAGTTTCTTCAAGTGCCTGGATATGATAACTGCAGCTTTTTTGTGTAAGGAAAGAATCATAAGCACTTACAAATTCACCGGCAAATGAGAATGAAAAAGTAAAGTCATCTTCTCCGGGAATATAAAATCTTACACTGCCCTTTTCTATAAAAGAAAGATAGTTTTCTTTTTTTCCCGCCATGATAAGATGATCTTTCCTGGAAAACTTCTGTTTTTCAAGTTTTGATGAAAACATCTGCCAATCCTGCTCAGACATTGTAACGGATTTTTCAAAATAGGTCCGAATCTGTTCCATATAATTAGTCCTAAATCAACAATTCATTCAACTACACTTCAAAAAAATTCTTTTAATTCTTCTTAACATTCCTAAAGGAAAAATCTACCTTAATGTTTTTTTATTGAGATTCTTCATTCCCATTCAATCCACTCAGAATGACAGGTCAGCATTAGTTTACTCCGAAAAACTCTCTCAAAGCTTCCACATTCTTTTTATCATTGCCTATAAATATAGCATCATCAGTTATGAAAACCGGGCGTTTCAGAAAAGTATAATGATCCAGTAACAGCTTTTTAAAATCCTTTTCCTCTAATGATTTCACATCAATCCCTCTTGATTTGATCTGGGTGGATTTTTTACTGAATAAAGCCTCATAAGACTTTGTTTTTTTATACATTTCGGCCAGCTCTTCTTTGGTTACAGGTTCTTTTTTAATTTCTCGAAGTTCCCAATCCGTAAGATCGAACTGCGCCAATATTTTTCTGCATGTGTCACACGTGTTCAGGTAAAATACTTTTTTCATGTCCCGCTTCTTATTTCTTTTGTTGATTAAAGATTCCTTTTTAGGGTTTCAGCTTTCAAAAGTAGGATTTAATCTAAGATTTTGAAAATTATTAAATACCTTTATTCAAATTTTTATATCAATGGAGAATAAGCCTATTACTTTTCAGTTTATTTCAGAGCCTTCAGATGTTAATTATGGCGGAAATGTTCACGGAGGAAGTGTGATGAAATGGATTGATCAGGCAGGATATGCATGTGCAACCACCTGGAGTGGAAATTATTCCGTTACTGTTTACGTAGGCGGAATCCGTTTTTATGAGCCCATCAAAATCGGGGAAGTAGTACAGGTAGAAGCGCAGGTGATTTATACGGGGACTTCGAGCATGCATATTTCGATTAATGTATCTTCAAGGAATCTGAAGCAGCCTAAATTTGACAAAAAAACGCACTGTATCATTGTTTTCGTAGCCGTAGATGAAAACGGGAAAAAACTTCCGGTTCCCAAATGGACTCCTGAAACTGATGAAGAAAAACAATTGGAACAATATGCTATTCGTCTGATGGAGCTCAGAACCCAGATCGAAGATGAAATGAAACCTTTTTTATAGTCAGATTCAATGCATAGAAAAGATTTCATCACTCTTTCTTCATTAGGTTTCCTCGGATTATATTCTTGTGGAATTTCCGGTATTGCCCATCGTAAAAAGCCTTTAGCTATACAACTTTACACCATTCGTGATGCCATCTCCCAAGACCCTGAAAAAGCTCTTGAAAAACTGGCTGATTTAGGTTATAAACAGCTGGAAATCTATGGATATAACGGTACTTTCTTTGGAAAAAGCCGTTCTGAGTTTCAGGCTATTCTTAAAAATACTGGTTTACAGGTCATAAGCTCTCATCACACGACGGGAATTATGGATAAAAGTCCCGGAACATTATTGAATAACTGGGAAAAATCCGTTGAAGATTTACATTATATTGGGGCAGAATATATGGTTTGTTCCTATCTTTTTCCTGAAGAAAGAACCGTTGATCATTATAAAAAGCTTCCTGAACTATTGGAAAAATCGGGCGAAATAACAAAGAAAGCCGGTATTCAGATGGCTTACCACAATCACGATTTTGAGTTTGAAAAGTGGGATGATAAAGGGAATATTTATGATTTTATTTTGAAGAATTCTTCTTCAGAAATGGTTAAAATGGAGCTTGATCTGTATTGGATCTCCAAGGCAGGGCTTGACCCTTTATCCTACTTTGAAAAACATCCGGGAAGATTTCCTTTATGGCATGTAAAAGATATGCAGAAAGACAGCAAAGACTTTACGGAAATAGGAAACGGAACTATTGATTTTAAAAGGATTTTTAAAACCAGAAAAAAAGCAGGGCTTAAGTATTGGTTTGTAGAACAGGACTCCAGTGATAAAGATATTTTTGAAAGCATCAAAATAAGCCGTGATTATATTCAGAGGAATCATTTTTTCTTTCAGTAATTTAGAAATTAAATTTATAGTAGCCATGAGAAATATTTTCGTTTTATTATTTCTAATGTTCATCACATCTGCAGCATCACAAACCCACCGATTCATTTATGAACTGCAATTGAAAATGGATTCCACTGAAAGTGACTATTATAAATTCAATATGGTATTGGACATTAATGCAGAGGAAGTGAAATTTTATGGCAGAAATCTTTTGATAGCAGACTCGTTAAACAAAAAGTTTGGGAATATGGATAACAAACATGTTGATATGAGCGGACAAATTGTGAAGAGAACAATGAACAGCTCTGAGAATGAAAATTTCACCAATATCAAATTCGGGTACTACTCTTTTAAGACCACTGATAAAATGAACTGGACTATTTCCCAGGAAACCAAAAATGTCCAGGGATACACGCTCCAAAAAGCCACTACTACATTTGGCGGAAGAAATTGGACGGCATGGTTCAGCAAAGATATTCCTTTTAATGAAGGGCCTTTTAAATTCCGGGGATTGCCCGGCTTAATTTTCGAAATTCAGGATTCTGAGAATAATTTTATATACCGTTTAATTAAAAGCCTGAAACTACCGGATGTCTATCCTACCGATGATTTTCTGGAATCTAATTTTGGAACTAAGGCCATTCCTGTTACAGAAAAACAGAAGAAAAAACTTTTAATGGAATTTTATAACGACCCTTTTGCATTTGAAAGAGCTAATTTCAGTAAAACAAATACCAATCTTAACATTAATATCAGCGGAAAAGAAATACGTACCCTGGATGATCTTAACACCCAGACCAAAAATATGCAGGAAGTTATTCGAAAATATAACAATCCCATTGAAATTGATAAAGCCATCCGTTACTGAAAATAATTTACAGGATTATGTTTGATTACAGGTTAAAAGTGTTTCATACCGTCGCTTCCCGACTGAGCTTCACCAAAGCTTCTGAGGAATTGCACATTTCACAGCCGGCCGTTACCAAACACATTAAAGAAATTGAAAATCAGCTAAACACCAAACTTTTCCATAGAAACGGAACAACTATCCGGCTCACCCAAAGCGGTAAAATTCTCCTGGAATATGCAGAAAAGATCCGGAATATCTATCGTGATCTTGAGTTTGAGATCAGCCAGATCAATCAGCAGCATAAAGGTAAGCTGATTATCGGGGCAAGTACCACCGTGGCTCAATATATTCTTCCCGAAATTCTCGCGAAATTCAATGCGTATTACAAAGACATCAAAATTGAATTGCTTACATACAATACCGAAACGATTTCCGAACTGTTGAAAAACAATAAAATAGATTTTGGCATTATTGAAGGAGAATCCCAGTCTTCCTATTTCGATTATCAACCATTTAAACCCGATGAAATTGTTCTTGTAGCGAGATCCGGGCATTCATTGGGCAATAAAACTTTAAGCCTGAAGGATCTTTATGAACTTAATTTTATTTTCCGTGAACAGGGTTCAGGAACCCAGGAA
>NZ_BAAFHL010000035.1:0-27310 GCF_042849955.1 Chryseobacterium barbadense | reverse complement strand
TTAATAACCCCACCGTCATTTTGAGTAAACTCAATGCTTACAGATAAATTAAAAGTTACTAATGCCGGAGCCGATAATGTAAACGTTTTTCCGGTTGCCAGATTACCTGTAGATGTACCTGTTGTTGTTCTTTGTAGGGTAAGTGTACTAGGGAAGGCATCTAGACCGTTTCCTCCAATAAGTGCACCTTTATCAGATTTATATACATCTCCTGTAGTATCATCTATCGCTAGACTTTTAAAATTGCCCGTTGAAGGCAGAATATTTAAGTTTTCAAGCCGTAAAAGACTGGCAGAGGCTTCTGTTGAAGGATTTCTATAAAGGTGCAGTTTAGATGCCGGAGCAGTAATCCCGATTCCCACATTTACAGCATCTGTTCCTGTTCCTCCTAATACCAAACTATTGCTTTGATTGACTTTGGAATTAAAGCCAATAGCGGTTGCATTGGTAAGGTTGTTTGTGCTTACCCCTGCATTATATCCGATAGCTGTGTTGTTGCTTCCCGTAGTGTTTGTGTTAAGTGCATTATATCCAACAGCTACGTTGCTGTTTCCGGTGGTACTTGCCATTAATGCACTATTTCCTATCACAGTATTGTTAATTCCTGAAGTAAGACTTGGAGCAGTATTTATTCCTATAGCGACATTTTCATTGCCCGTGGCAAAAAAAAGAGTGTTTTCTCCGAGTGCTATATTTCGTAGCCCTGTTGTATTAGTCGATAAAGCATTTCTACCAATAGCAATGTTATTCCCTCCGGTAGTAAGAGCTTTTCCAGCCATATGACCTACAGCAATATTTGCAGAGCCTGTTGTAATCGCTGCTAGGGCGGAAGTTCCAAAGGCAGCATTTGTAGTACCGGTAGCAGTATTGGGTAATACGTTAACTCCATAAGCGGTATTACTGCTATTCAACCATCCGGCCTGTACATTGTTTCTTTTGAAGATCAGGTCCTGATTGTCTGTGGTTCCCAGGAAATGGTTGCCCGCCGTAGTTCCGGCATTTCCGGTAAGGGTCCAGTCATTGCTTGCAGGCGGGTTTAGTTTTACCCAGGCTGATCCGTTAAAATAGTAGTACCCCACAGTATCAATGTTGGCAGCAATGCCAGCCAAGGTGCCGGTTGTGATATTATTTACATAGATGAGGGTAGATGTCGGTACTAAGGTCATGTTTTGTGCCTTTTCTCTATCAACTCTTGGAATCAATAATCCTTCTACCGCAGGAGATGTTCCGTTAACATTTTTAGCCATAATGTCGAGGGTTGCTGCTGGGGAAGCGGTATTGATACCGACCTGGGCCTTTGTCGGAAATGATACTGCTAACAATATCATCGTAATAGCAAAATAATTTTTTTTCATGTTTTTATGGTTAATAGGATAACTTAAAATTCTTTTTCCATCGCGCAACAGTGTTTCTGCTTAGTTTATATCGTTGGGAGATATAGGTGTTGGAAAGATTGTGTTTTTTTTGATACTCTAGAATTTTGATAATCGTTTTTTGATCGTATGATTTCAATTTCTGATTATCTCTTATATTTTCTTTTTTGAAGAGTTTCTCATTGAGGGCAATTACATCTTCCACTGCCTGTATATTATTCAACCGGTTTATAATTTCTTTGTCATTAAGCATTTCCGGGAATTTTTCGATAATGATATCTTGGTATATTTTTGAGTAAAAAGGTATCATATTTAGTTTTTTTTACAATGATTTTATACTAGCTTTTTTTCATCCACTTATAGATAGTAGTTTTAGGGATATTATAGGCATTCATAGCTTCAGGCACAGTCATATGCCCGTTTTTCACTTTTCCTATGATAAAATCTTTAATCTCCTGAGTGTAAATATTCTTTCTGAATACAGGAAGCGATTGCTTTATTTTCTTTTGGTTTTTCTTTTCGGGGGCAGCAGGTGGCGAATATAAAATAAGATGGCCTGAATACAGCCTGAAAAAGTCATATTCCAGCAACTTCGACCATCGAAGTAAAATATCAGTATCTATACTTGAGCTTCCATACATTTTGACTATATCTTTTTCATGACATTTTAAAAATTTGCAGGCTCTTTCCAAGGACATCTCTACTTCTTCAAATCGTACTTTAATGAGATGCCCAATATGAATATCTTTTAAATTCATAGGTGATTTAAACGTGATTAATTAAAGGGTGGGGAGATTGATTTGAAAAAAAATGATTCCAACCTGCGTACAGTGAAATACAGCAGGTGGAATCAATTCTCATCGAATGATAATTTTTTTTCATCATGGTTAGCACAAAAAAAGGACTTTATAATTTTAAGGTAAAGATCAAAAAGATGTTATTCTAACACAAGTTTTTCACTACAACATTTCTACAACATTTTTATAATATATTGATTTATAAAGCGATTGTACTCAATGTGGAAATTGAAAACCACAATAATGATGGACAGAGAATGAAAAGCAGTAAAAAATTATTTTTTATATTGTTTTTCTAAAATTGCTAATATTATATGTCGTTTATGGTAATTACTACTTCCTTCAAATTGCTGAAACCTATATGATTACATAAAAATAATTATCTGCTAAAAAGTTAAAGACCTGAAGGAGCTGAAGCACTACCACTATTGGTGCCTCCCAAACTAGCGGTTACAGTACCTACAGATTTTACAACAGTATTATTAATTATTAAAACATAAATAGTCCAGTTTCCATTGGCACCATTGGAGGTCGTACCATTTTTATAATCTGCTGAAAGATGCCATGTCCCTCCACTTTGAAATGCAAATACATTTTGAGGGTCAAATGTACCACCTGTTGGAGCAGATAAACCAGCACCACCAATATCAAAAGTACTTCCTATTACTGCTACCGTATATTGACTTGTAGAAATATTAGTATTAAAATCATTTATCCAGTCCTGCTGAACATTATTTATTTGATATGTAGCATAATTGAATGGAAATGTGTTCCCTGTGCTTGTAGATGCCACCTTTAATTCTCCTGTAGTGTTATCTCTTACTACAGTAGAATATCCCGTTGCACCATTAGTAGAAGCTGCTGTACCTACAATTACATTTCCTGTAGTCTGCAGCTGTGCTGTAGGAGTTGTAGTTCCAATTCCGACATTTCCATTGGCGGCAACCGTTAATCTTGTTATACCATTAGTTCGTAGATTGATCGGCGTAGCGGTTGTACCCTGTGTAGATAAAATAAGCTGTGTACTCGAACCACCAGTAGTGATCTGTGAGGCATTACTATTATCTGTAAAAAAATTCATTGTAGTATTTCCTCCGGTAACCCCTAATGATCCTCTGGTTGATCCTGTTGCTAAAAGACGGCCCTCTGTTCCATTGGTTGCAATACCAACAGAATTAGTTCCGTTAGTAAAGGTTAGGAAATTACTTGCCGTATTTACCGTTCTTAATCCATTCAGAGTACCATCAGAATTATAGATATTAACTGATGATCCGGTTGGGTTTAATTTAGTCCATACAGTACCATTAAAATAATAGTATCCCACTGCATCAATATTTAATGCTGTGCCTGTCTGATTACCGGTAGCAATACTATTTACATAGATTAAGGTTGATGTGGGAACTAATGTCATACTTTGGGCTCTTTGCCTGTCTACTCGTGGAATTAATAGTCCATCAACGTTAGTTGTAGTTCCGGTAGCATTTTTTGCGACCACATCTAAAGTGGAAGTTGGAGTAGAGGTATTAATGCCTACTTGGGCTTTAAAACTAACTGAACAAGTCATTAGAACAATTAGAATTGGTAAAGCGTTTTTTTTCATAACTAGAATTTGTATTATTAGAATGTATTTGTGTTGAAGTTAAAATTTCAAGATTATAGAGATACTGAATGGAAAAGCATTTTTGCTTAATAATTACAGCTTGAGCAAAACCTAAAACATACTGGGGGATTCTTGCCTGATTTCTTTTGCAAAGATTAAAAATCATTCCTATCGATTGCAAAAAAATGACTACGACATTTCTACGACATTTTTGTATTTAATTGATATTCTGATTATTATTAATCAGTTGATACAATGTTGAAGTAAATTGGTGATTGTGGATTTTACAATAAAAAGCTAAATAATTGTATTGTGCATGGCTTAATTTTTGTAATTTTATAAAGCCGTTTTCTTTTACTGGGAGATTCATGGATCACCATAAATTTTAGAATTATGATAATCAATGAAGATCTATTGTTGGCACATGGTGCTACCTATGAAGATTACAATCCAAATGATTTTATTTTTGCGGAAGGAAGTTCACCTAAATACTTCTTTCAAACAATAAGTGGTACAGTAGAGCTTAATTCTATTAACATGGAAGGAAAGAGCTTTACCTTCAATATTTTTTCTGAAAGACAAAGTTTTGGTGTATCCATGCTATTCGGAGATAATAATTATCCAATGAATGCTGTGGCAATTTCGCAGTGTACGGTTTTAAGATTACCAAAATCTGAATTTTTCACTATTCTAAATGACAATCCTGAGCTTATGATAGGCTTAATAGAAACTTTGGCTGATGATCTGTATTATAGTTATTTAATGTTAACCAATGTATCCTCTACAAGTCCTTCCCTTAAAATTAGAATGCTTATAGAATATCTTAAAAACCAACATGCCGATTATAAACCATTTTCCTATCAAGTCCCACTTACCCGACAACAATTAGCAAATCTTACAGGTATGAGAGTCGAAACAATTATCAGAACAGTGAAAAAGATGGAAAAAGAACGTATATTAAAAATTGAGAATGGTAAGATTTTTTATTGATGTGAAAAACAGAAAGCTTAGCATTAATGAAAGTATGATGGATAACGTCTTAATATAAAATGCTCAACATTAAATATAAAAATCGAAGATTCATAGGAGGCGTAAGAATAAAACTGGTAATATTCTTGGGATAGATGGATCCTGAGGAGCTTCTGGGAGGTCAATTGCTATAAGCCCCTGCTTTTAAAGATGATACTAAACCATAACCTAGCCCATCTTCAGATATGCCACTCTGGATTTCGAATTATTTGAAGACACCGAATGTGGCGGATATGTACAGAAGAATAGTAAAATTACCAACTTCCCAGCAGTACTATAAAGCTGGAGCTAATAGCATTAAGTTTACAAGTACGGAATTGCTTGATGGCACTTATGTGATTGCTATTAACTCTAAAAGTGAAAAGAAATCTTTACAGTTAATTTTTAAACACTAAGAGTTCTCAAATAAACTATCTCTAACAGCCTCGAAACTTGAGGCTGTTTTTTAATTTCTTTTATCTTGCAGAATTAGCATATTCTTATCTAATTTATTAATTTTATCAATTGTAACTAACCGTTTTGATAATATTTTGCGTCCTATGATAAAATTAATCTGCAAATTTCTAATTGTCACACTATGTGCTTTATTCCAAATAAAAGCGCAACAATATTCTAATAAACAAATTGACAGCTTGGCAGACTATACCTTCAAACTTCTTGGCTCTAACACAGTTGGGGCATTAAAAAATGGTAAATTGATTTGGAATCTCTCTCAGACAAATGATTATAATGGTGGAAAAGCACAAGCTCTATCTATTTTTGCTACCACCCACCTTCGAAGAGGCGAAACCGAAAAGGGAATTCAATATTGTAATAAACTTGAAAAATTTGCTTTTAAAACCAAAGAATACCTATGGTTATGCGATGCACTAAGATTAAAAGCAATGGCTTATTCCAGGTTAGGCTTGTATGAAGAGGCTCAAAAAGATATTCATAAAGCTTTTGAATATGCTGAAAAAATTAAATCGGAATACGAATACCATAAAATAAAAGGTATTATTTATGAAGCCGAAGCAGCTCTTTTTGCTGACAAAAATAGTGGTGATACCGGATTCAAGCTATCACTTAAAAATCACTATAAAACTCTGGAAGAATATTTGAAGTCCCCCAGGATTAAAAGTAAGAATCCTGAACTAATCACGATAACATACAATAATATTGCTTTAAGACATATGCAGCTGAAAGAATATGACAAAGCAAAGGTAACATTGGACAAGGCTTTGAATTTTAATCCTTCCAAGCAGCAGAAATATGAAAAAGGTGAAACACTAAACTATTTAGGAACGCTTTACCGCTTACAGAACGAAAATAAAAAAGCTATTGAATATTTGAACGAAGCTTATGAACAGAATAGAACATCTGCCAATGATCCTTACATCAGAAATGATATTTTTAATGAATTATATCTTTCTTATAAGGGAATAGATGAAATGAAAAGTCAGGAATATTTGGAAAAACACCAACTGCTTTCAGACAGTTTGTCAAGTGCGGAAAAACAATCACTTAAAATTCCAGTCCAGGAGATTATAGATGAAAAAGATGAAGAATTTAATTCTAAGAAAAAGCAGTTGTACTATTTGTTAGTTGGTCTCATTTTCTTATCAGGAGTTATAATGTTTTTCGGTATCAGAAGCTTAAAAAAATACAGAAAAGAAAAAGCAGAAAAATTACAAATAAAAGAAACCGTGATTCAAAAAGAAACTATGATTGAAGAGAAAGATTCACAACTCACTGAACTGGAACAAAAAATCAATGAGGCATTCAATGAAGTAATAGCATTGGCCAAAAAAGACGACCCTTCTTTCCTTGCCCGGTTCAAAGAAGTATATCCTGATTTTTATAATAAGCTTTCTTCTGCAGACCCTCAAATGACAGCAGGCCAATTAAAATTTTGCGCTTTGCTGAAGCTCAATTTTTCAACCAAGGAAATTGCTCAACATACTAATATTTCCGTTAGGAGTGTAGAAATGAAAAAAAACAGGCTTAGAAAGCAACTGAATATTCCATCAGATGTTGATCTGAACAAGTTTATGATAGAATTATAATAATTTAATATAGAAATTAATTGATCATTGATTCATAGGTGATTTAATAAATAATTTTAATTGTGAAGTTCCAACACATTCGCTACATTTTTTCTTTGCTTAATTTACGTAGATTTGGTTAAGGCGTTTTAAATTAGTTGCCTGTCTTCATTCGGGCATTACCAAGTTAAAACTATCAAAGGCAACTGTTTAAAACGAGCAAGCCTGCGGCAGCAATTGACGTTGGAGGTTATTTATTAATTCCTTTTTCAATGGATGCTAAGCAAAGGCAAATCAAAGCTAGAGAAACCTGGATAAGGTGTTATGAACGGCTGGGTTCAGTAAGTAAAGCTGCCCGAAAGTGTGGTATTCCCCGAACTACCTTGTACAGATGGATAAAGCGATTTAAAGATAATGAGAAGGATGCCCTAAAAGGTCATTCCACACGCCCAAAAGTTTTAGCTAAACATAAGGTCAGTGATGAATTAGTCACACTTATGAAAGCCATACGATTTGAGTATAATTTTGGCCCACAAAGAATAAGCCTTCATCTTCTTCGAATCCATAATATCGATATTTCTGCACTTACAGTTTGGCGAGTAATTAAGGGGAGTGGAATGCCTAACATAAAAAAATATAGGAAGCATGGGCAGACAACCCGCTACAGCAGGCCCATTCCAGGAGATCGGGTTCAGATGGATGTTACTAAAATAGGTGCTAAATGCTATCAATTCACGGCCATTGATGATTGTACCCGGATGAGAGCAATGAAACTTTATCCCAATAAAAAAGCAGAAACCACTATTGATTTTCTAGGTTATGTACTTGATACTTTTTCAATTCTCTGTACATAGGATACAAACTGATTGGAAACCGAATTTTTCAATGATTTATTCCTGAAATATAATTTACTTTGTTATTGCACTTAATTTCTGAACTAACTTTTCAACTTCTCCACTTCCTGTTGTAGAAAAACGGAGTAGAGGCATACTGTATTTTTCAAGAATTTCATTTTTCATCATGTCTCTATTACTTTGTATGCTTGCTTGTTTATGATATTCATAACCGTCAACTTCTATAGCTAATACCGGATTTTTACCCAGCTTATTGTAAATTAGAAAATCAAGATGCGTGGAGTGGTGTCTGGCATATTTTTCTTCCTCCGCTGTTAGTTTGGAATAATCAAGAATTAGGCCTCGCAAAGGAAAATGCAAAACGACATCATACTTTGAAAATTTGTTTTGAGATAGTACATCTTTAATGAGTGCATACATCAAGTTTTCGCTATCAAACACCGATTTTTTCTTTTGTTGTGATAAAAGTGCTTTTCTTTTTTCTTCATAACCTTTGTACAAATAATCAAAGATAGAGTGCAGATCACTCTTGATAATAGTGAAGTTATTATAGTCGATATAGCGGATCAAATCAGAGATATTATTATCGTTTTCATTGTCATTTCCATTAACCACCAAAATAAGCTGATGAATAGCACGGGAAATTGCTACGTTTAAACGGTTAGGATTGTCAGTAAATTCAGATATTTCATTATCGACTGTTGAAAGGATAATCACTTCGTTTTCCCTTCCTTGGAATTTATCCACCGTATCAGCTTTTATTGATGTTCCTTTAAAAGCATTTTGTAACGCTAAAGTTTGATTACGATAAGGAGTTACAATACCCAGATCTACTGTTTCAAGTTGTTGCTGAGGAATTATTTCTTGTATAATTACATCGATCTGCCGTTGATTCATTCTTTCACGGGCATGATTTCCTTTTACCGTTTTATAGACTAAAAGAGGTTCCCGATCAGTCTTAACTTCTGAAAGGATAATAAGTTCATCATTATAAAATTTTCTGTTGCAAAATTCAATGATTTTGGGATGGCAACGGTAATGTTCCTTTAAAAGCGTTTTAGGAACTTCCGGAAATAGTTCAGTTATCGATGAAAGTAAACTGTGATTAGAATAACGATAAGGTTCAGGTAAATTAAATAATTGAAAAATCAAATCCGTTTTCTGAGCTGTATCAGCATTTACTACATTCGGAAGTTGCTTTAAATCTCCAACAACTACGGCTCTTTTGGCACAGGATAAAGCCAATACTCCTGTTGCCAAATCTACCTGTGAAGATTCATCAATAATAACAAAATCATAAACAACATTCTCTGCTAAGCTTTTCCTTAGCGAGTATGTTGTACTCATAATGACAGGATAGTCTTTGATGAATTCTTCTGATTTAAAACGAAGATCAAATTCCGTATATTCTGGACGATCCCTTTCCTTATAGTTTTTGTAAAGCTCATTTTTGAAAAGCTGCATGGAAACTTCAGTATATTCTTTCATTTTATCATCAAAAGAAAACTGTTTCAATAAGTTTTGTACTTGCTTTTGTCGAAGACTTAATTCTGAAATTTTGGTAGTATAATATTTCGCCTGAACAAGTTGGATCATTTCCTGATAGGACAGTGCATAAAAATCTTTTTCTTTAATTCTATATAGGAAATGAAAAATGAACTTTCTCCACCAATTAAACTGTTTACCAGATTGTTCGTAATTCTCAATTTTAATCCAAAGAGATAATAATTGATTTGAGGTAATATTTCTTTTAAAATCAAAACCTGTAACTATTTTTACATTATTGAGAAAATGTTGATGTTCTGTTTTTATATTTTCAACCTCCAGGTTTAATGATGCCAGTTCGTTTTTTTTAGCTAAAATTTCAGTAAGTTGAGCAAAAAGCTCCCGATTAGACTCCAGTAGTTCAGCTTTTTGTTGCTCAGACAATTTGAATTCCGATAGATCTGGAACAGTTGTCTGGGATTCTATAAATTCTTTTTTATTTTGTGTACTCCCTAGTAATGCAGCAATAAAAGAAATTCCATTCTTATTCAGTTTTTCATACACATTTTTTGTTGCCGAATTATTGCTTGATACTACTGCCACACTTTCTCCATTCATCATTGCATTGGCAATAATATTGAGAATGGTCTGTGTTTTTCCTGTTCCGGGAGGCCCTTCAATAATGCTTAATGAATTTGAAAATGCTTTATTAACACATTCTTTCTGACTGAGATTAAAACCAAAAGGGAAAATTTCAATAGGTGAAGTAATATTGTTCTTCTTTGGTTCTGTCTCATTTAAATAATTGGAAAGGATAGAATCTTCAGGAATAAATGACATTCTATTATAACTGCCTGCAAGAATATTGTTTCCTTCTTCGGTAACAAGTCCAATTGTATTTGCTATTTCTTTTAAATAAGTGAAAATGGTTTCTGCCTTTTTACTTTGTATAGCAGATTTCACGATTTGAACTTTACTTTGATTATAGGAGTAAGATTTGTCATTATTTTTGTAAACCACAATACACTTATCACCGACGAAAGAGTAGGATTGGATTTCATCGGTTCTATCTTTGCCGTCAATATAGATGGCATTTTTCTTTAGTGGTATATTATAAGGTTGCATTTTTGACAGCTGAAAAAAATATTGTTCTTTTTGCAATTTATAAATAGTTAAAATGTATTCAAATAATCTTCAATATATTTTGTAGAGTTTTTAAATGGTCAAATACCAAATTGACATTATAGCTGTTGTCAGAATTTCTAATTTTATTTTATTCCACTCCGTACGTGAATGTTTAGCAGAAAAATTTTCAAAAATGGTTTCAGTAATTGTGATATGATTCAGTTTGCAATATCTGATGGGCTGATCTGATTGACTAAGTTGAGAGTATCCTTTTATAGCCCGCACAGCAGCACTTACTCTTATGTACAGATAGGCAGTTAGTATTGTTAATAATTAGCAAATTACTTTAACATTATTAAATAATATTATACTCTATTGAAAGATTTACGGATTTCCGTAAATCAATTTATAATGATTTATTTTAATTTGTATAAATTAGTAATAAACTACTAACCAAAAAAACAAGATCCTGAAATCCTAGTTTATTTGGAACTTTCAGTATAAAACATCAATTAATATGAGAATCAGTTGTTTTAAAATTCAAAATTTTCGTCGCTTGAAAGATATAATTATTGATCTGGAGACAGATATTTCAATCTTTGTAGGTGCAAATAATAGCGGCAAAACATCAGCAACTCATGCATTTGATTTATTTGTTAATGATAAAAAGGACAAATTTACCGTGTATGATTTCACTTCAAGTTGTTGGGAAGAAATCAATAAAATAGGTGATGATCCAGAAAAGAGTATTGCTGACGAGTTGGAGCTACCATCAATAAGTTTAGATATATGGTTTGAGATCGGAGAAAATGACCTACATAGAGTTCTTGATCTTTTACCTGCGGTTACATGGGAAGGTTCAATAATAGGATTGAGAATACAATTTCAACCTAAAAGCAGCAAAGATATATTGGCTAGATATATTGATGCGAAAACAAAAGCATCAGCACATAAACCCAAAGCTGAGGAAAAAACCTATAGACCCTGGCCAAAAAATTTAGTAGATTTTTTAGGTAAAAATTTAAATCAGGAATATCAATTCAAATTTTACTCTTTAGACAGATCTCAATTTGACAATAACTTTAATCAGAATCTGACATATGTTCCGTCTGCGTTTCCATCCGATCGAGGTAAACCTCTATTAAAATCATTAATACGTGTTGATACATTACACGCACAGCGCTATTTATCAGATCAGGCTTCCAATGGCAGAGCTGAGGATTTGTCAAAATGTTTAAGCCGTTTCTATAAAAGAAATCTCGAAAAAAGAGAAGAAGATCATGAAGCCCTCAGTGCATTGTTTGATTCCGAATTACAATTTAATGAACATCTTAAAAAAGTATTTGAAGGTACATTAAGTAAATTAAATGAGCTTGGATATCCTGGAATTTTAAACCCTCATCTTGTAATTCGATCGGCGCTCAACCCAACAATGATTATGAGTCAAGATACAAGAGTGCATTATTCTTTGGATGGAAAAGATAATTCGCTTACACTTCCAGACAATTATAATGGACTAGGTTATAAAAATCTGATCTATATGGTTGTCGAATTGTTAGATATCCAAGCACGATGGGTGGACGAAAAAGAAGAACGTGCTTTATTACAGCTCATTGTTATAGAAGAACCAGAAGCACATTTACATGCTCAGCTTCAACAGGTATTTATCCGACAGCTATTAGAGATACTTAAGATTAACGGTGATGATGCGGAATATTATAGTACCCAATTGATTCTAACGACTCATTCACCTCATATTTTATATGAACGGGGCTTTCGTCCGATAAGATACTTCAGGCGGCAAGGAGAGGCGGGCGTGAATCAATATTCTACGGCATTAAATCTATCAAATTTTTATTTAAGCGAACCACAAAAAGATTTTTTGGAAAGATATATGAAACTAACGCACTGTGATTTATTCTTTGCTGATGCTACGATCTTAGTCGAAGGAACAGTAGAACGCATTCTATTGCCTTTAATGATTGAAAAATGTGCGAGCTCTTTGAAAACATCTTACCTGAGTATAATGGAGGTTGGAGGAGCTTATGCTTATAGATTTAAAAGTCTCATTGAATTTCTTGGTATACCCGCATTAGTAATCACTGATCTGGATAGTGTTAAACAATATAAAAATGAAGAGGGTGAAGACGAGGAAGAAGATGATGAACAAGAATTAGAAATCGAACTTGAAATGGACAAAGAAGACGGTTCCGAACCAGAAGTCAAAAAATACAGACTCGGTAAAGCTTGTGTTACATATTATCTCGATGCAATAACATCAAACCAAACGCTTGTTAATTGGCTACCAAGGAAAATATTGATCTCCGATTTACTAGCAGTAAAATCAACTGATTTGGTGCAACCTTGTACAGATGAATCACAAGCCACTATTTATGTAACTTATCAAAGGAATGTTGATGTGGAATGGAATGGCAATACCGAAGCTGTTGCCGGAAGAACGTTGGAGGAAGCCTTTGCCCTGGAAAATGCAAACTGGTCGCAGGATATGAAAAGAAAGCACATAGGTCTTAAATTAACAAAAAGTCCACAAACAGTTTTGGAATTTGCAGAGAAGATTCATAAGAGGGTAAAATCTAATTCTTTTGATAAAACAAGTTTTGCGTTGGGAGTAATGGCAGAAGATCCTGTATTATGGAAAGTTCCTCTATATATAGAAGAAGGTTTACAATGGTTAACTGGTTTGATTGTTCAGGATGATAGTAATAATGAAATTGCAACTTCAATTATTGAGAGAACTGAAGTTGAACCTAAACTATAAGTAAGATGGCAAATAGAATAGATTCTCCGGATACAGCTGCTGACATCAAACTTCGACAATGTCTCGATAAAATACCACGCGTTAGTTTTAATATGGTAGCCGGGGCAGGATCAGGAAAAACAACTTCTCTGGTCAAGGCTTTAGACCATATTATTACAACACAAGGAGAGCTGCTTAGAAAGCGTGGTCAACAAGCTGCATGTATTACTTACACAGAAATTGCAGCAAAAGAGATTTGGAATGATGTACGAAGTAACCCACTTGTTCATGTTTCAACAATTCACAGTTTTTTCTGGACGGTAATTCGACCATTTCAAAATGACATACGCGGATGGGTAATAAAGAGGATAAATGAAAAATGTGCAGAATTACAACAGAAACTTGCTAACCCTCGTACTCGAACTCGGGAAAAAATAGAGAAAGAACTGGTTAAATTACACTCGCAAGCTGAAGTCATAAAAGATGTGCCTTACTTTAATTATGGTATCGGTAGCAATTATTCTAAAGGTATATTAGGGCACGATGATATCATAAAGCTTGTTACATCATCTATTACAGAACATAAAATGTTAGGCACCATTATTAGCCAAAAGTACCCATATATTTTTATAGATGAAAGTCAGGATACATTTATTAATATAGTATCCGCATTTAAAGAAATAGACAACAATCACAGTGAAAAATTTTGTTTAGGTTTTTTTGGTGACCCGATGCAAAAAATATTTCCAACAGGAATAGGTGAAATTCCGATAGAAGCAAACTGGGAATCCATCACAAAACAAGAGAATTTTCGATGCTCTCAGCAGGTATTAAAAGTGATTAATGCAATACGTAAGCCTGCTGATGGCTTGGAACAAACTAGAGGACGTACGGAAGATGTTGATGGAAAATCATTGCCAATTAATGGCAGTGCTCAAATATTTATCCTCCCACTAAATAGTGAGGAAGAGCGTACCATTAATCTCCAAAGGGTCAGGGAATGGTGTTCAAAAAAATTCAGTAGCGAATTGTGGTTAAGTGATAATGAAGTAAAGGTTTTTGTAATTGTTCATCGTATGGCGGCGAAACGGTTGAAGTTCCCTAATCTATATTCTGCCATGAATGATGATGCTCCAATATCATTTGGAGAAGGGTTTCTTGACGGAACAGCTTGGCCGCTCAAGCCTTTTTTGAATTTCGTGTTGCCAATTGTGGATTACCAAATTTCAAATTTGGATTTTGAAGTTATGACGATTTTACGCATTCAAAGTCCCAAGCTTTCAAATGTTAGTGTAAGAGGTATTGAGTTACGTGGATTACTGGCAAAACTTAAAGAAGGTCTCGACAAATTAACTGAAATGATGATTAGCGAAGATTCTACTGCAACTGTTTTGGATGTTCTAAAATTGATAAGTGAATATGATCTTGCAGTACTTGACCAGAGGATACTCGATCATATAAATAATGCTGTTTTATTACCCGAAGAGGAGGAAGAAAATTTGAACATCACAACAGAAATCAATGCAATGAAAAAATATTTTGAATGTGCTGTAAAAGAACTATGGGGATATAGAAAGTATTTTGAAAATGAGTCACCTTTTGCAACACAACAAGGAATTAAGGGGGCACAGTTTGATAAGGTGATAACTATAATGGATGATGACGAAGGTACTCACATTCAATTTTCTTATGATAAATATATAGGAGTTTCTCCACTTTCTGAACGCGATAATAACAATATTGCAGAAGGAAAGGATAATGTTATATCACGAACAAGAAGGTTGTTTTATGTTTCCTGTTCCAGAGCGAAAAAAGACTTAGTTGCAATTTACTATACAAATGATGTTGAAAAGGCAAAAGAACGACTAAAAGAAATGGAAATCTTCTTACCTGAAAACATGTACACTTTAGAAGATTTTGAGATAGATAATGTAAATTAGGTCGGAAATTAAAGGATACCAGTTGGGGAAAATATAAACAACAAATATTAAAAACTATGACAAACTTTGAAAACTCGGAACAGCAAATCGTAACTGTTAAAGCAAGAGCTGATAAGGCAATAAATTCTCTCAAAGGCATTTTATTAGGAATTATTTCTGATGATAAAATAGACTCTTATGAGATGAAGGAATTGCAGTTATGGGCAAGAGAACACCACTATTTAGTGAACAGAAATCCTTTTCGGGAATTTATGTCACTGATTGATAATACAGTTTCTAACGCTATTCCACCAAAGGAGGCTATTAAAGACCTTTATTGGCTTTGCCAAAAATATGAACACGATAGTATCTACTATAATGGGATTACCTCTGATTTACAACAGCTCCAGGGGATTTTTCACGGAATCTTATCTGATAGAGAACTTAATGATACAGAAATTTTTAAACTTCACGAATGGCTTTCAGAGAATGAGCACCTGAATTCCTATTATCCATATGATGAAATACGAAGTCTTGTTCTTTCGGTGGTTTCTGATAAGAAAATTGATGAATACGAGAGATTAATACTGATGGCATTTATCAAGCAGTTCGTTGAACTAAGTAATAATGATGTAAAAGCATCAATTGATAAAGCAACGGCAGATATAAATATTTCTGGAATATGCGCAATTGATCCTGAGATTATTTTTGAAAATAAAACGTTCTGTGTCACAGGGATTCTCAGCAGAGGAACCAGAACTGAACTTCAGAATGCTATTAAACATAAAGGAGGCATTCCTGTAAATTCTATCTCAAAGAAAACAGATTATCTGATTATTGGCGATACCAGCAATGCTTGCTGGAGCTATGCCTGCTATGGTAGAAAAGTAGAAAAAGCATTAGACTTGAGAAAATCGGGACATACCATTGTTTTGGTTCACGAATTTGATGTGTTTGACGCCATATAAACATAGGAGAGTATGACTTTTTTTATCATCCTGGTAATTTTATTTTTTATCATTGCCATAAATAAAAACCACAAGAAAACACCTAAAAATAAAGTAACCTTTAAGAAAACAATTTCTAATCCCATAAAAGTACAACCTCAAGAAGCTTATAGTGAAAAAAGAGACGAAATCATCCCATCCCAACCTAAAAACCAGATCAATTCTGTGGAATCTAAAATGAAAGATGATTCAATTATTGACGTATCTGATTTGATGAGCACTTTGATAAGTAATATAAAGATTACATCAGAGTATCCATCTTCGTCTTCGTCATCATCTTATTCTTCTGTTCCTTATTGGCCGCATCAATACGTCTATTCTTATGATGAGATTAACTATGCAACACAAGAGCAGCGAAATTTTTATGACAAATTCAGAGTGGAATTTTTAAAGGGGAATGTTCTTTCTCTCAATGGAAATACCAACTATGCTTTTATTCTACTTTTTGATTTATTAAACGATTTCGAAGTTCATAAGGATTATAAAAAAATCGAATATCAATTGGAAATTTTAGGAAATACTTTTCCGCGAACAAAATCATATGGTGTGTCATTTCTGCTACAGAAGCTCGAAGAATATAATATGGATGACGAAGCAGAACATTTCAGAGAAAAAAATCAGCAATATGATTATGATTACTGGAAGCTTGGCAAAAAATATAAGAAAAAGCTTAATCTTTCAGCTGAACAAGAAGAAATTCTAAACAGAATTTGGCTTCAAACTAATGTCTTTAATGGTGCTGAATTCTGTAAAACTGAAATCCTGAAACAGTTTTTGAGAGCTGTGGAATTTCTTCAGAGCAATTATGTTTCTAGTGATAATTCATTCGTTAACCTGATGGATGAATTGTCTGATTTGATTGTGAGAAAGTATTACCGATATAGAAAAGGCAGCCAAAATTATAAATATACTTTTGACTCTGTAAAAGGTGAGATTTATGGACACATTCTTAAATTAAGCGAAAACAATGTCAGAGAGGTTTATTCAAATAAGAGGAAACTGACAGCAGAGTTTAATTATAGTTCACCAGAAATTTTTACACCATACTATGAAAAAGTGATTTCAAAATTAGACGCGTTCTTAATTGATGATCAGAAGAATATTCTTTCTCCTGATACTGACACCGAAAAATTATTGAACGAAAGCAATACCACCCGTTGGAAATCTAAATTTGAAACAATAACACAAACTTATACGAATACAGTTGACTTTGAAAATCAAATTATCAGACTAGCCGAGGAAAACATAAAAAATCCTTCCGTAGAAAATATTTTTTATGAAGCTTCCAAGTTTATGGCGAAACTGAACAAGCAAAGTTCTCTTAAGCTTTATGTTTATTACATAGATTCTGATTTGAAATCATCAAAATTTGATAACAAGCAGATGAATAAGACCATTCAGAAAAGTCTTTTTAAAACTGATGAACAATTGAGAGATTTTGAAGAGATTTTGAATGATTTTATTAAAGACAGGCAACTTGGAAATGCATTGAAGAGAATAGCTTCTGTATATGAGCCAAAACGAAAAAAAATTGTTATCGACAGAAATTCAATACAAGAAGTTCAGAAACAGCATTCCGGAACGGTCAATCTTCTGAATGAATATCTTCAGGACGAATTGGAGGATGAAATAAAAACATCTGATTCCATAGAAAATGAAACAGGAGAAGTCCAAATTCATATAACCAGCAATGGTTATACAGAATCCGTTATATCAAAATTTAATTCAGATTTACTTCTTTCAGAACTTCAGAAAGAAATATTAGAAATCTTTGAAAAAAACAGCTTCAGCATTCCACGGAATGAATTGGAAGAAGTATTGAAAAGCAAAAACCAAATGATGAGCTCGGTGATTGATTCAATTAATGAATCCTGTTATGAAGCACTGGATGATGTATTGATTGAAGAAGACGATGACTATTTTACCATATTCCCGGATTATTACAAAAAACTATTAAACAATGATTGATAATATTAAACCAAAAGAAGCTACCTCTATTATTAACTCACTTGTAGGAGGTGTTGTGCCAAAAATCGGAGTGCAGCATATAACAGTAGGAAGAACAGAGGAAATAGAAGCCTTTATTACTGCACTGAATGATGTGAAGAACGGACACAGCATTGCAAAATTCTGGATTGGAGACTTCGGAAGCGGTAAATCATTTATGCTGCATTTGCTTAATACAGTAGCACTAAAACAAAAATTTGTGGTTGCCAATGCAGACTTTACCCCGGATAACCGCCTTTATGCTAATGATGGAAAAAGTGTTTTATTATATTCGGCAATTATGGATAACATTGCTATCCAGACCAAGCCGGAAGGAGGTGCTCTACAGACATTATTGGAAAAATGGATAGAGCAGGTTATTTCAAAAACCTCACAGGAAAACAATATTTCATTGGTTGATATCCGTAATGAAGAATATCTTGGACTCATTCAAAACACCATAATGAAAACCATCAACGAAATCACAGAAGTAGGTGGTTTTGACTTTGGTTCAGTCATCGTTAAATATTACGAAGGGTATATTAAAAATGATGAACTTTTAAGAAGGAATGCATTAAAGTGGCTGAAGGGAGAATATAAAACAAAGACCGAAGCAAGGCAGGATTTAGGTGTACGGGAGATTATCAATGACCAGAATTTTTATGATATGCTCAAAAATTTCTGCAAATTGTTTGTAAATATGGGATATAGCGGATTTATGATAAATCTTGACGAAGCTATCAACCTTTACAAAATTTCTACCTCAGTAATGCGTGAGAAAAACTATGAGAAAATTCTTACGATTTACAATGATTGTTTTCAGGGAAAGGTGTCTAATCTATTCATCAACTTTGCCGGGACAAGAGAATTTCTTGAAAACGAAAGAAGAGGCTTGTTTAGTTATCAGGCTTTAAAATCCAGATTGCAGACCAACAAATTTGAAACGTTGGAAATGCGTGATTTTGCACAGCCTGTCATCAAACTTACACCTTTGGACCATAACGAAATATTTGTTCTTTTGAAAAAATTGAAATTAATTTTTGATTTCAATTATAAAACTGAAATCAATATTTCTGATGAAGAGATTTCTGCTTTTATGGAAGAAATGTTTAATAAGCCAGGTGCATCAGAGTTCCTGACGCCTAGAGAAGTTATTCGTGATTTCTTGAATATTCTAAATATCATTCGTCAAAATCCTGATGTTGACAAAAAGCAATTGTTTGGAGATATTGAAATTGAAGACGAAAGACCAAATGACTTGAATATCCTGGATAGTATTGAAGAACTATGACGGCGTTCAATCTGCTTTCTGAACCCATCAGGAAATACATCAGAGACAAAGGCTGGGAAAGTTTGCGACCGATTCAGGAAGCAGCAATCCAAAGAATATTATCAACTGAGAATAATTATGTGTTAATTTCCAGAACAGCTTCGGGAAAAACGGAAGCTGCTTTTCTACCTATTTTATCAAGAACAGATTTTAAAGGAGAGGGGGTGAAAGTGCTTTATATTTCTCCATTGATTGCTTTGATTAATGACCAGTTTCGTCGTGTTGAAGAATTGTGTGAATATTTGGACATCAATGTGACCAAATGGCACGGTGAGGCAAGCAAAAGTCAGAAAGATAAACTGCTGAAAAATCCGAACGGAATCGTTCTAATTACACCAGAATCTTTAGAAGCAATGCTTGTTAATAAACCCTATAACGTAAAACATTTGTTTGCTTCATTAGAATATGTAGTAATTGATGAAGTTCACTCTTTTTTAGGTTCCGACAGAGGCGCTCAATTGCAATCTATTTTATCGCGTTTACAAAAAATAAATAAAGCCAGATTTAAAACGATTGCACTTTCTGCAACTGTCAGTGATTCTAATCAATATTTAGAACTGAAAAATTTTCTGGGAGACGTCGAGAACACAAAAATCATACGGGATACAAACCCCAAACCTATCAATGCAGTCTTCAGATATTTTGAAGGCAGCGGTGCAGAACTGCCTCTCGAATTATTAAAAGATTTATATATCCAGACAAGAAATAGCAAATCATTGATTTTTCCAAATGCCAGGGGAAGAGTTGAGGAAGTTGCCGTGAAATTGAGAAAGATTTCTGATAAAGTCGGAGGACATCAGAATTACTTTTCCCATCATTCTTCCGTAGATAAGGAAGTGCGGGAATATGTAGAATTCTTCGCAAAGAATAACACATATGAAAATTTCAGTATTGCCTGTACTTCTACATTGGAATTAGGAATTGATATTGGAAGTGTGGACCAGGTCGTTCAGATTGATGCTACACATAGCATCGCTTCACTAATACAGAGAGTTGGAAGAAGCGGAAGAAGAGATGACAAAGCAAGTAACTTGTTTTTATATGCAACAAATCGCTGGACACTATTACAATCAGTTGCTTGTTGGCTTTTATATGATGAGAAATACATTGAGCCTGTTTCTTTGAATGAAAAGCCGTATGATATTTTACTTCACCAGATACTTTCTATCATAAAAGGCAGTTCTGGAATGTCAAAAGGAAATTTGCTTAGAGAATTACTTCATAACTGTGCTTTCAAAAATATATCACAAAATGAAATCGAAGAAATCATTGCATTCTTGGTTGAAAAAGACCTTCTTGAACAACTTGGTTCAGAATTCATTTTAGGAATTGAAGGAGAGAAAATTGTTAACAGCAGAGAGTTTTACAGTGTTTTTCAAACCGAAAATTTATTCAAAGTATCTCATAAAGGAAATAAAGTGGGGGAAATCCCACTAACCCTACAGATTAGAGAAGATGAAAATATTTACCTGTCTGCAAGAATCTGGAAAATTATAGCAATTGACTTAAAATCAAAGAAAATTGAAGTAATTCCAGCAAAAGATGGTAAGAAACCAGTCTTTGAAGGCAACGGTGCAAATATCACAGACAAAATCAGAGAAAAAATGCTGGAAGTGCTGGTTTCTAAAAAAGAATATGATTTTCTTGATGAACCAAGTCAGGATGTTATGTCGGAAATGCAGAAAGAATTTTCTGTCTTTGATTTTTCAGATATTGTCAAAGAACGACCATTACTTTCAACCAATAAAAATCTTATATTCTATTCATTTGCAGGCTCAAAAGTAAACAGAACGCTTAAACTTATTTTTGACACTGTAGGAATTCAGAATATTTACTCCGACTTAGATTCTTCTTTTGAAATAAAAACTTCTCAAGATGAATTTATCTTAAAGATGAAAAATTTTGAATTATCCAACATCAATTTTGATTTGGTTTTAACAAATCTTTTGGAAAATACTCCTGAGATTCTTGATTTTTCGAAATACGGTATGTTCCTGCCTCTAAAATATCAAATTGAAATATTGAAAAATTCTTACTATGATTTTGCTAATTCCAAAGAGTTTTTAAATCATTTAGAATTGATAACCAATTGAACGCCTGTATATTCCGTAACACACGAAGAATGGCCCATCGGAAAGCCGTAAAGAAAATCAATTTTTCTCTCACATTGAATTAATTGCTTCCATATGGCCCAACTCGTTAAAACCAAGTAAGAAATAGTAGAACACTATTTAATAATATAATTTTAAACTATTCAAAATTTATTTATGTAATTTGATGTTTAATTATCAAGAGCAACTAATCTTCTCAAATCTTCCAATAAAAAGTTCGAATTTTGTACATTTGGGGTCACAGTTAAATGTACAACCTGCTGTTTTACAGTGGGTTGTTTTGTTTTATTGGCTTTGTCTATTTAAGTTTGTGATACCTGTAACTAAAATTCATGGTCTCATAATTCTTGATTTCAGAATTAAGTATGATGATTAATATGAAAACGAAAAGTTTTTTCCATTACATTTGTATATACCCTATTCGAAATTACACTTTATCTCTATTAATCGCTGAAAATGGAAAAAGAATTTAAACCCGACGCAATTATTATTGGTTCAGGACTGGCCGGATTGGTAGCTGCTATGGAGATTACCAATGCCGGGAAAAAAGTTCTGCTGGTGGATCAGGAAACTGAACAGAATATCGGGGGACAGGCATTTTGGTCATTCGGAGGTTTATTTCTCATCAATTCACCACAACAACGAAGAATGGGTATTAAAGATTCTTACGAACTGGCTTTACAGGATTGGATGGGGACAGCAGGTTTTGATAGGAAAGAAGATTATTGGCCGAGACAATGGGCAGAAGCTTATTTGAAGTTTGCCGCAAGAGAGAAGTACGAATATATTTCCAAACTGGGGATAAAGCTCATGTTTATGGTAGGATGGGCGGAACGTGGAGATGGCGATGCAAATGGTCATGGTAATTCTGTTCCGCGATTTCATGTAAGTTGGGGTACGGGAACCGGAGTTATCAAGCCCTTTGTAGAAAAAGCCTACGAGGCGAAAGAAAAAGGTCTTCTTCAAATGAAATTCAGGCACAGGGTCACAAGCCTGATCCGGGAAAATGATACCATTGTCGGAATCAAAGGAGATATACTCGAAAGCGATGATAAAGAAAGGGGAGTGGCCACCAACAGAAATGTGATCGATCAATTTGAATGTAAAGCAGCTTATATAGTAATAGCAACCGGAGGAATCGGGGCGAATCATGACTTGGTCCGTAAAAACTGGCCGGAAAGATTAGGGTCACCGCCTGAAAATATAGTATGCGGAGTTCCGGCGTATGTAGACGGGAAAATGATCGGGATTGCTGAAAGTTCCGGTGCCCATATCATTAATCGTGACAGAATGTGGCATTATACGGAAGGTTTACAAAACTGGAATCCGGTATGGCCCAATCATGGGATCAGAATATTGCCGGGACCGTCTTCACTTTGGCTTGATGCATTAGGAAACCGCTTACCCGCTCCTTTTTATCCCGGTTTTGATACATTAGGAACATTAAAATATATACAGGATACAGGTTATGACTATTCATGGTTTATCCTTACACAAAAGATTATTAAAAAAGAATTTGCCTTATCCGGTTCAGAGCAAAACCCGGATATTACCAATAAAGATTATGTTCTTTTTCTGAAAAGGATCTTTGGGAAAAAAGCTCCGGGTCCGGTTGAAGCATTCAAAGAACATGGAAAGGATTTTATTGTATCGGATCATTTAGAGGATTTGGTTCAAAAGATGAATGAGCTTTCGGGAAACCATCTGCTGGATTATGGTAAAGTGAGAACACTGATTGAAGCAAGAGACAGGGAATTAGACAACAAATTTTCAAAAGATACACAGATTAACTATCTGAGAAATACAAGATCCTATTTAGGCGATAAGCTTGGACGGGTAGCAAGACCACATAAAATATTAGATCCGGAAAACGGACCGCTCATTGCAGTACGACTTAATATCCTTACCAGAAAAACATTAGGTGGTATTGAAACCAATCTTAATGCTCAGGTTTTACAGGAAGACGGCAGTGTTCTCGAAGGATTATATGCAGTAGGTGAAGTTGCTGGATTTGGTGGTGGAGGCATGCATGGCTATCGCGCACTGGAAGGTACGTTTCTCGGTGGCTGTATTTTTACCGGAATGAAAGCAGGAAAGTATATTGGGAGTCTTAAATAAGATATTATGAATACGCATTTTGATCATAAAGTAGTCTGGGTTACCGGTGCATCATCCGGGATTGGAAAAGCCATTATCATGGAATTAGCTTCAAAAACCAAGGCAAAAATCATTCTTTCCTCAAGACGGGAACGAGAATTGGAATCTGTTGCCCAACAATCCGGATTGAATAAAAATTCCTATGCCATCGTACCATTAGATCTTGAAGATTATAAAAATGCGCCGGCTATAGCAGCAAAAACCATCGAAGCATTTGGGAAAGTGGATATTCTGATTAATAATGCAGGATTATCACAACGGTCTTTGGCAATAGAGACAGATATCAAAGTAGATAAACATTTAATGGATGTAGACTATATCGGAACAGTAGCACTCACTAAAGCCATACTTCCTCATATGATTCAAAGTGGAGGTGGACAAATCGCTGTTGTATCCAGTCTTATGGGAATTTTCGGAGCTCCTATGCGAAGTGGCTATGCTGCTGCCAAACATGCTTTGCATGGCTTTTTTGATTCATTACGGGCAGAACTTTACAAAGAGCAAATTTCAATTACCATTATTTGTCCCGGATTTGTACAAACCAATATTTCTATGAACGCCGTTACCGGAAAGGGAAAACCACAAAACTCCATGGATGATGCCACAGCCAATGGATTGCCTGTTGATGTCTTTGCCAGGAAAATGCTTGCTGCGATTGTTAAAAGAAAATCCCAGGCTGAGATAGGTGGTAAGGAAGTTTTCGGTGCTTATCTCAAAAGGTTTTTCCCTTCCTTGCTGGAAAAGATAATTCGAAAAGCTAAAGTGGTGTAAAATCATATTACTTATAAATAAAAAAATACGTCAAGTTTTGACGCAGTCTCATAGTACTTTTGTTTTAAAGATAACAGGTGATTTCTTGCAAGAATTTGAACCACTTATTTAACCTTAAAACAAAAAAATATGATTTACACAGAAGATTTTTTCGCTCCGGGGAGTACTTATCCCAATGATAATGTAGTGGAGCTTATTGATAGCTACACCAGCGAACATGTTGTCTATAAAAAGACTACTGTTGGAGTTCCGCCAACCGGAGACGGAGATGGTGCTATTTACAGAAAAAAAGGAACAGATTTTTATAAAAGAGAATGGACCGGCTATGTTAACATATTATGGTGGGGAATCGGCAATACTTTATCAAACTATACCGAAACAACTGCAAGAATACAAAAAGCTTTAGCTCTTGGATATGATACCTTTTTTGATGAGATTTCAATTGTCATTAATGATTCGTTGCCGGTACAAAGCAATCAGAAACTTCTTTCCAAAGGATGTTATATTAAGCAGTCAGCAGCGGTGAAGGAAATTTTTAATTGTGAAAATAAAAGCAACATTTCTATCACCGGATTTAGCCTTGAAGGACTTGGAACAGATTACCAGCCAAGTTCAAGCTCAAAAGCAGTGGGAATTCTTTGTTACGGTGCCCAGTATCTTACTATTGAAAACAATATTTTCAAAGACTTTACGTATTCAGGTGTTTCAGGATTAAGGAATGTTAATCATCTAACCTTTAAATTCAACAGAGTGGAAAATTCCTTTGATGTTGTATGGGCAGAAGTTAGCCCTGAATACCCGTTTGGAAAAAAAGATAATACAGGAATTACAGTAGGAGGAAAGAATATCTCCGTTTTTAAAAACAGTTTCAAAAATTCTTCTCAGGGAATTACTATTGCTGAAAATTCAGAGTTTATATCCATTTCAGATAATGATATTGAGAATACTATTCTTGAACATGGAATGTATTTAGATGCAGGTATATCAAATATGACTGTACTGGGAAATAGAATCAGGAATACTAAAAAGGTTGGTATTAAACTCCAAAATAATGATGATCATACTAATTATGTCTGTAATAATGTTTTAATATCAAATAACGTAATTAGTGATACAGGTGTAGGAGGAGACGGAATTCTTGTTAATAATACTTCTTTAGAAGTTGATCCTGATAATGCTTCTATAATTATCTACATGCCTACGTTTTTTGCAAAAAATGTAGTAATATCAGGAAATGTAGTTAGAAATGCAGGCCAACATGGTATTAATGTTAGATTTGTTGATGGTGGAGTAGTTGCTGATAATATGATCAATGATATTATGTATGCAGGAATTTATGCCGCGTTTAATAAGGGAGTGGATATTTGTCATAATAACGTTCGTACCATACAGGAAAGCGGAATTATGATTGAATCCCACAATGATCTTTTAAATGTCAACTCAAACAACATTGATAATCCTGGAGCTAGAAATACTGGTGGAGAGGACCTATTAACGGGCATTACTGTAAGATATAATAATAACTATGAGATTGCCATAAAACATAATAAAATAAGAGGAAATGATAATGAAGCAATGAGATGGGGAATTTTTGTTGAAGGCATTGTAGACCCGGCACCTAACCCTGAACAGTCCACATTTGAAATTGAAAATAATATTATTTTGAAAGCCAAATATACAGATCTCAGATTTTTGAACGGCTTTACAAAATTAAGACGTTTGCGGGATAATTATAAAACAATTCAAAACTCTCCCGGCGAACAGCCTTAGTCAATAAAGCGTCAATATAAAATTTTTCAAAATTTTCTTTCCCAATTAGGCTGGAATGCCCATAAAAGCTATATTTGCAGCCTAAATTTTAACTCAATGAAAGAACTAATCGAAAAAATCAACGCAGAATTTGAAGCTTTCACAACTGAAGCAAACCAACAGGCAGAAAAAGGAAACAAGGCAGCCGGAACAAGAGCTCGTAAATCAGCTTTAGAACTAAGCAAGTTGTTCAAAGATTTCAGAAAAGTTTCTGTAGAAGAATCTAAAAAATAATAAATGATCCCTGCCATTCGGCAGGGATTGTTTTTTTATATAATCATACTCAACTGAACTCTTTTTCTCGCTTCATCCACTTCCGTTACTTTGACCTGAACATGTTGATGAAGTTTTACCACCTCATTTACATCAGAGACAAAGCCGTTTTTCAACTGGGAAATATGAACCAGTCCGCTTTCTTTAATTCCTACATCCACAAAACATCCGAAAGCTGTTATATTATTAACGATGCCGGGTAAAATCATTCCGGTTCTCAAATCTTTAATGGATTTTACATTAGGATCAAATTCAAATACTTTAGCAGCCTTTCTAGGGTCTAGTCCAGGTTTTTCAAGCTCTTTTAAAATATCTTTAATCCCCAAAATACCAATATCGCCGGTTATATACTTGTCGGCTTGTATCTGGGAAATCTTTTCTTTGTTAGCAATTAACTCATGGGTTTTCATTCCCAGGTCTTTCGCCATTTTTTCAACAATTCCGTAGGCTTCAGGGTGAACCGCTGAATTATCTAATGGGTTTTTAGCATTAATGATTCTTACAAATGCAGCCGCCTGCTGAAAAGCCTTTTCACCCAGTCTCGGAACTTTCTTCAATTGTTTCCTGTCTTCAAAAGGACCATTTTCCATACGGTAATTCACAATATTCTCCGCCATTTTCTCCCCGATTCCGGAAACATAACTCAATAATGACTTGCTGGCTGTATTGATATTGACTCCAACTGAATTTACGCATTTCATCACGGTGGAATCAAGTTCATTTTTCAATTGAGTCTGGTCCACATCATGTTGATATTGTCCGACACCAATAGATTTGGGATCAATTTTCACTAATTCTGCCAGTGGATCCGAAAGCCTTCTTCCAATTGATACAGATCCGCGAACGGTAACATCATAATTGGGAAATTCCTCTCTTGCAATTTTACTTGCAGAATAAACCGA
>NZ_BAAFHL010000034.1:0-28012 GCF_042849955.1 Chryseobacterium barbadense | reverse complement strand
TTCCATGCCGGTTTTCTCCGTTGATCTTGAAAAGAAAGGATTTCCGGATGAAGCCCACCGTTTTTTAAAAGTGATTGAAGAATGTGATGTGATCATCTGTTCACTGGCGGAGCACAACAGATCATACAGTGCGGCTTTTAAGAATATTTTTGACTGGGCTTCGCGGATCAATGTAAAAGTATTTCAGAACAAACCCATGCTTCTGATGAGTACTTCTCCCGGAGGTTATGGCGGTGGAAATGTGATGAATACTGCCAAAACATTTTTCCCTCAATTCGGAGCCGAAATCAAAGACACGTTCTCACTTCCTAAATTTTATGAGAATTTTGACCTGGAAAGCGGTGGCATTAATCCTGATATGCTTCAGGAACTCAAAAATAAGATCGAAAATTTTAAAAACGAAATAAAAAACTAATGAATAAGGGAAGACTGGAAGCTTTCAGTGATGGAGTTCTGGCGATTATCATTACGATTATGGTCCTTGAACTTAAAGTTCCGGAAGGAAACAGCTGGGCCAGTCTGAAACCTATGCTTCCGCGATTTCTTGCTTATATTTTCAGTTTCATCTATGTAGGAATCTACTGGAACAATCATCATCATATGTTCCAGGCAGTAAAAAAAGTGAACGGAAATATACTTTGGGCGAATCTGCATCTATTATTCTGGCTTTCATTGATGCCTATCGCTACGGAATGGATCGGGACGACCAATTTTGCTGAAAATCCGGTGGCCACCTACGGAATCGGATTAATCATGTGTGCAATTGCCTATACGATTCTTGAAAATGCGATCATTAAAGGAGAAGGAGAGAATTCCAAACTTAAAGAAGCCATTGAATCCAGATTCAAGGAATATATTTCTATTGTACTTTATGTTTTAGGAATTGTTACCTCATTTTTCTATCCTTATATTGCTGTAGCATTTTATTATATTGTTGCTCTTATCTGGCTGATCCCGGACCGGAGAATCGAAAAATCATTAAAAGAAAATTGATATGGAAACACATACATACCCCAACGGTGATATTACCGTTATCTGGCAACCAAAGAAGTGTATTCACTCAGCAGTCTGCGTAAAAATGCTTCCCAAAGTATATAATCCCAAAGAGAGACCCTGGATAAAAGCGGAAAACGCAACGGCTGAGGAGCTCAAAAACCAAATAGACCAATGTCCTTCCGGGGCATTAAGTTATCAATTCAATACAGAAAAATAATGGGGGTAACCGTAAAAGCAAGTTTAGGAAAAACAAAATATTATACTGAAGTAATTGCAGGGGAAAATCAGCTGATCACCGATGAGCCTGTAGATAAAGGCGGACAAAACAAGGGTTTTAATCCGTTTGAAATTTTAGCCACTTCATTAGCAAGCTGTACTGCTGCTACCTTGAGAATGTATATCGACAGAAAGGAATGGGACGTGGAAAAGATCAACGTAGAAGTAGACCTGGAAAATTTTCCGATCACCAAATTAGCTGTTTTTAAAAGAGACATCAGCTTTGAAGGTACGAATCTGGATGCAGAGCAGCTGAAAAGGCTTCACACGATTGCAGATGCCTGTCCTGTTCATAAAATGTTGACCAACGAAATAGAAATACTAACCAAATTTTCATAATATGACAGAAGTAAAACAAAACAACGGCGAAAAACACGGAAGTTTTGAAGCTTTCATAGACGGGAACCATGCAGGGTTAATGACTTATACCTGGGCAGGAGAAGAAAGATTTATTATAGACCACACCGAAGTGGAAGAAGCGTATAACGGGAAAGGCGTAGGTAAGGAAATGGTTTTGGCAGCCGTTGACTTTGCCAGAAAAGAAGGCAAGAAAATCATCGCGCTCTGCCCCTTTGCAAAAGCTACTTTCCAAAAAAATAAGGATCTGCAGGATGTATTGGTTTAACAAATAGAAACATTCAATACATAAAACCTTTCAGTATATATTTCTGAAAGGGTTTTTCTTTTTTATCCGAAGAGAAAAAAACTATATTTGTAAAATTTTAATTGAAAAAAATATGTCTCCAATTATATTATTGTCTATCATTATCGTGTATTTTGCGCTCCTTCTATGGGTAGCTTACAAAACCGGAAAAGGAAGTGATAATGAGAGTTTCTTTATCGGAAACCGTAAGAGTAATTGGATGCTTGTTGCCTTCGGAATGATCGGGACCTCGCTTTCGGGAGTTACCTTTGTAAGTGTTCCGGGAGCAGTAGGAAAAGATAATTTCGCCTATTTGCAGATCACATTGGGTTACCTTATAGGATATATTGTGATTGCCTATGTCTTACTTCCTTTATACTACCGTTTGAAACTGACTTCCATTTATGGGTACCTTCAACAGAGGATGGGACAGCTTTCCTATAAATCCGGAGCATGGATCTTCATCGTTTCGAGATTGGTGGGAGCTACAGCGAGATTGTATCTGGTTGTTAATATTCTTCAGGTTTCTATATTGGATAGTTTAGGAGTTCCCTTTATTGTTACTACGCTGGTTATTCTTTTAATGATCATTCTTTACACGTATGAAGGAGGGGTAAAAACCATTGTCTGGACAGATACATTACAAACTTCCTGTATGCTTTTGGGATTGATTATCTGTACCTTTTACATGCTGAATCATTTGGATCTAAATGTGGGACAAAGTTTAACTGCCATGCATGAAAAAGGTTACACCAAAATTTTTGAAACAGATTTCAATTCGCCGGGATTCTTTATTAAACAGATTCTTGCCGGTGCGTTTATCACCATTACCATGACCGGAATTGACCAGGAAATGATGCAGAAAAGCCTTTCTGTAACCAGATTGAAAGATTCCCAGAAGAATATGGTAACGCTTGGCTTTATTTTATTAGGAGTGATTTCACTATTTCTTTATATGGGAGGTCTTCTCTATCTTTTCGGGGAAAGCGAAGGAGCACAGCTTACAGAAATCATGAAAGACGGGGTCGCCAAAAAAGAATTTTTACTGAACGGAAAAGATATTTTCGGGGACAAGATTTTCCCGGAAGTCGCTTTGAATCATATGCCCGGCTTTATTTCAATTATTTTCATCATCGCATTAATTTCGGCCTTATTCCCTAGTGCAGATGGTGCCATGACCGCTCTTACCTCTTCTTTATGTATTGATATCTTCGGAATGAAGGAAAGAAAAGACTGGGATGACGGAAAGAAGGAGAAATTCAGAAAAACGGTTCACCTGCTTGTTGCGCTTTCGTTCCTGATTATGGTGGTTATTTTTAAAGTAATCAATGATAATTCCATGATCGGATTGATCCTGAAATTGGCAGGCTTTACATACGGACCGCTTTTAGGGCTTTTCGCCTTCGGAATTTTCACTAAATATAAAGTAAAAGATAAGCTAGTTCCTTACATTTGTATCGCAGCACCGGTAATTTCTTACTTTATTGATAAATACCAGGGTAATATCTTCGGAGACTTTAAAATCGGGTTGGAATTACTGATCATCAACGGATTATTGACATTTATCGGATTATTGCTGATCAGAAAAAAATAAACATCAAAACAACACTTAACAATTAAATATGACAATCATGAAAAAAATTATTCAGCTTTTAGTATGTGTATTTGCATTCAGCTTTATGGCAGCTCAGGAAAACTTTGAGGTTTCCACTTTAAGAATCGGCCCTTTCAAAATGTTCATGGATAAAACCGAGGCAGAAAAACTTTCAGGAACAAAACTCAAATTATCCGACGGAGAGTCTAAAAACACCGTGAAATATAACGGAGAACTAATCCAGATCGATCTTTATGAAGCCTATGTCAGTGAAGCAAAACCGAATGTCGCAAGTATAATGGGTTTAACTACTACCAGCAAAAAATTCAAAACCAAAAGTGGAATCGGAATAGGAAATACAAAAGATGATCTCATCAATGCTTACAGAAACCATCCCAGCTTTACCGTGCACCCGGCATGGGACGAAAAGGGAGAAAAACGTCTTAAGGACACAGGATATTTTACGTTGGAAGATCTTGATGCAGGAACACAGCTTTCTTTTAAATTTATTAATAATATCATTACGGAAATTTCAGTATACATGAACGAAGGCTGTTAAAAAAAATCAATTCTTTAAATAATTCAAAATCCGGGTTTTCCACTCGGATTTTACATTTCCGTAAGCCATTAAAAAGTTGTAAATTCGCGTGCAAATAAATCAGATATAATGAGTAAAAGTATCGAAGAGTTAAAAGCTCTTACTACGCAAATCAGAAGAGACATTTTAAGAATGGTTCATGCTGTTAATTCAGGGCATCCAGGCGGAAGTTTAGGTTGTACGGAATATTTCACGGCACTTTACGGAAAGGTAATGAACTATCATCTTCCTTTCACTATGGAAGGCAAAAATGAAGATCATTTTTATCTTTCCAACGGCCATATTTCGCCGGTGTACTACTCTACTTTGGCAAGATTCAATTTCTTCCCGGTAGATGAATTGAGAACTTTCAGAAAATTAGATTCAAGATTACAGGGCCACCCTACCACTCATGAAGGTTTACCTGGTATCCGTATTGCTTCAGGATCACTTGGACAGGGATTATCGGTAGCTCTGGGTGCTGCATTAGGTAAAAAATTAGACGGAGACAACTCTCTTGTATATTCCTTACATGGAGACGGTGAGCTTCAGGAAGGTCAGATCTGGGAAGCGTTGATGTTTGCAGCTGCGAAAAAAGTGGATAATATTATTTCTACTATCGATTATAACGGGCGCCAGATCGATGGTGATACAGATGATGTATTAAGTCTGGGAAATCTTCATGCTAAGCTTGAAGCCTTCGGATGGATAGTTTTAGAAGAGAAGAACGGTAACGATCTTGAAGCCGTTATTGCCATTCTTGAAAAAGCAAAAACAGAAACCGGAAAAGAAAAGCCTGTAGCAATTATCCTTCATACGGAAATGGGTTACGGTGTAGATTATATGATGGGAACTCACGCCTGGCACGGAAAAGCTCCTAATGATGAGCAACTGGATACTGCTTTCAAACAATTATATTTAGAAGCGCCTTCAGATTACTAATATCTTTTACCCATCACATTTATTAAAGTTGACCATGAAAAAACTCATCTTAATCTGCCTTATTACAAGCTTCGTTCTCGGGATGGCACAGGAGAAAAAAATATCTTTTGCAAAAGAGCTGAACTATCAGTTTGTAGGAGAAAACACCTCTAAACCTGTCTTGAAAATGTATGCAAGTAATACCAATGAATTCCTTACAAAACTGAATTACGGGGAAATGCTTATGTATTATTATACCGATACATTAGGAACCAGCATGGTTGCCATGGATATGAACAACCGGCTCAACGGCTCTGTAAACTCCTGGTTGTATGGAATGGGCAGTTATTATGATAGTGCGGAGGGTGAAAAGGATGCCATTACACTGGAAACCCAGAAACTGAATACCAAAGAAACTATTTTAGGAATTCCCTGTTCTCATTTTTTGCTGAACCTAAAAGACGGTGAAAGAAAAGATGAGAAATTGAAAATTTGTATTGATAATCAATCTCCGTTAAATAACTTTTCTGTTTTAAACGGAATTCTCAACCAGTACACAAGGAAATCTAAATTCAAAGGTTCTGGACTGAACGGAATAATTTTAAAAGCAGGCCCTGAAAAGGAGTATGATAAAGAACATATTGTTCTGACTTCTATGAAAGATACAAAGGATTTCGTTTATTTCGATCATAAAAAAGCAATGACGGACAAACAAAGAAAAATGGATTCCCTCATGCTTGTTTATAAAAAAATGGATGAAGAATATGCGGTAGCGGACTCCGCAGCGATTGTTGTAGATTCTGCAGTGGCGGCTGTAATGGATGACGCATATATGGAAATTTCTATTCCTGATTATATTTCCGAATACAAAAAAGCCCAGGATGAAGACGGAAGTCTTGCCATCACAAATCTTGCTAGTGAAAACCTTTGGAAAGGATTGCCTAAACATTGCAAAAACTTTGAAAAAGACCTACCGGAATTCAAGAATAAAGACCTGAAAAAGCATTTGAGAAATTACGTAGGACAAATGTGTGATATGTATCTTACCCAAGCCAGAAGTCATAGTGTAGGCATTAAAATCACACTGGACGAAATAAGAAGGGAAGTCTTATACCTCAACGAAGTTCATGATCAACTTGATGAATCTGATCAAAAGAAATTAAAAAATTATTTAAAAAATCTCGATTAAAAAAATAAAAATGAAATATACATATACAGAAAAAAAGGACACTCGTTCCGGATTTGGAGCAGGATTGGCAGAACTTGCCGATAAAAATCCCAATGTGGTAGCTCTTTGTGCAGACCTTATCGGTTCTTTGAAAATGGAGAAATTCATTGAAAAAGCTCCGGAAAGATTCTTCCAGGTAGGTATTGCAGAAGCAAACATGATGGGACTTGCTGCAGGCCTTAGCATCACAGGAAAAATTCCTTTCACCGGAACTTTTGCCAACTTCTCTACTTCAAGAGTTTATGACCAGATCCGCCAGTCTATTGCTTATTCCGGTAAAAATGTTAAAATCTGTGCTTCTCACGCAGGTCTTACGTTAGGAGAAGATGGTGCCACTCACCAGGTGTTGGAAGATATCGGTATGATGAAAATGCTTCCCGGAATGACAGTAATCAATCCTTGCGATTATAACCAGACTAAAGCGGCTACTATTGCAATCGCTGATCACGAAGGTCCTGTATATTTAAGATTCGGAAGACCTACGGTTCCTGTATTTATTCCTGAAGACATGCCTTTCGAAATCGGAAAAGGAATTATGCTACAGGAAGGTACAGATGTAACGATTGTTGCTACCGGACATTTGGTTTGGGAATCCCTAGTTGCGGCTGATGAGCTTGAAAAAGAAGGAATTTCCTGTGAGGTGATCAATATCCACACCATTAAGCCTTTGGATGAAGAGATCATCTTAAAATCAGTGGAAAAAACAGGGAAAATTGTAACGGCTGAAGAGCACAACTACCTTGGTGGTTTAGGAGAATCGGTTGCGGGGATGTTGGCAAGAAAAAGACCTACAAGACAGGAATTCGTAGCAGTGAATGATACTTTCGGGGAATCTGCAACACCTGCTGAACTGATGAAGAAGTACAAAATCGATGCAGCAGCAGTAAAAGAAGCGGTAAAAAGAATTTTAGCGTAATTCCCACTAAAATAGATATAAAAAGTCCTCAGAATCTGAGGGCTTTTTTATTTATAAATGAAACCATTACCCTTTTATAAGAGATGATGATTAAGCGGTTCGAGGTAAAAGCTCTACAGAAAATCCGGCGTCACTTCGGGTAGATTTTTGAAAAAAATCGTATCGAGAAGTTAAGTTTGGCAAAGGTCCTCGATACATTTTTCATCATTTCATGACAAAAACACTCGAACTGACGAAAATTTCGTGTTAATCAGCTATTTAAAGAACTTCCACTTAGGAATAATCGCCAACATCCCGAATCCCGTGAACAGGAAAAGATTGGTAACATCAGTATATAAAAATGTTGATAAATAATAGTTATGCATAAAAAAATGCAGCACCAATAACGCAGGAAACATGAAGATTCCTATTTTCCGGTAAAAGAACATCAGTATCAGGCTTATCATCATTAATGCATCAATGGTAAAGATCACATAGAAATACCATCTTGGGATATTCAGGTATTCATGCTGTACATACTCATCAATATCAATTCCCAAACCCATTATGGTAAAAACGAGCAATGCAATGATCGTTAAAATAAAACCTACCCCTTTCTTCGGATCTTCATCAAAGTAACTGTATTCTTCTTTCATAGGTACAAAAATAAAGAACTTATGAATAATTTCATAAGTTCTTTGATATATTTACTAGTTTAATATTTGACTATACAGAAATAGCGTTGATTAATCTGTTTTTGTCGCTTAAATATTCTTCCATAGAGATCATACTTTCAGTTCTCATTACATCTTGGATGTCATCGATCTGGTAGATGATTCTTTTTGCATCATCCGTATTTTTAGCTCTTACCTTACAGAAAATGTTGTATTTTCCGGAGATAACACTAGCTTCGATGACGTTAGGGATTGTAGATAATTCCTTTAATACTTCCTGAGTACGGTTTGATTTCGTTAAAAGGATTCCGATAAAAGCCGTAAAATGGTAATCTAATTTACCATAATCAATATTAAGAGATGATCCCAAAATAATTCCTGCATCTTCCATTTTTTTCACTCTTACGTGAATTGTACCCGCAGAAACATCCATCTGCTTAGCAATTTCTGTAAAAGGCATTCTTGTGTTTTCTACTAAGAAATCAAGAATCTTCTTGTCTATTTCGTCCAGTTGATAGTTCATATTAGTTAAATTACAATTTTCTTAAAAAATCCATGTATTTTTTGCAAATTTATAAAAAATAATTAAACTAAAAAAATTATATTAAAGATTAACAATAATTAACACAGATGATAAAAATCATTAAAATATTCTAATTATTTACTATCCGATTTTACAGAATCTGTTTTTATTTCGGTTTTCTGTTCCGCAGATTTTTTTTCTTTTTTCTTCTTTTTAAATAGTGAATTAAAGCTTTTACTCCAAACAATACCGCCTCCATAAGCCTGATTAGCAGTACCATTCGAGCCGGCTCCGGCTATCATCCCGATATTGGATGGTTTGGAATATCCTCTCAGAATTAAACTTCCGTCATTCTTTTTAGAAATATCATATTCTATGGATCCTTCGCCAGACAAATAATTTGCTTCTGTATTTTCTGTTTTCGTTAAAGGAATTCCGAGACCTGTTTTTACTTTTACTCTCGGGGAAAGCGCGAAGCTTACACCGGCATTGGCTCTGTCGCCCGTATTGGAATACTGATCTCCTTTCACATAGTTTAAATCGATCTGAAATTCATTACTCATGGTATTAAGTACTGAACCCAGCTGTTTCAAAAGCATATTATATCCTGAAGATTCAGCCACTCCTGCAACATCCACATCTACTCCTCCCGAATTAGATACGTTAAAGCTGTTTAACAGAAGGATAGATCCGAACTGAAGTACTTTCTCTCCTTCCTGGCTCATTTTAGCTGCCAGAGTTTCTCTCACCTGGCTGGAAACATCCAGTGCTGAAACATTCAGATCCACTTTAGGATCCACCAGAGACTGGGTAATATTTGCCTGCAACAGGATACTGATAGGCTGAATCCCCCCCATATTAAGATATTCTCCCGCATTAGACACCATTCTCACATAGTTGGCCGTGATGTCCAGAGCCGGTTTCATGGCATCACCATCCCAGCGGATGCTGCTTCCTTTTTCGATCTGGAAAGTTTTATTAAGAATTGCTTTTGAAACAAAAGTTCCGTTTTCCACTCTGTATGTCCCGTTCATGGCGATATTCCCCTGTCTGTTCATCTGGAATCTCAGGTTGTTGGCAGCTCCTTTCACTGCTATATTCCCTACATCATCTCCAATCAGTACATTTACTGTGGTTCCCTTATCCACATCCAGAGAGAAATCAATATTCATATTAGCACCGGTCTTTTTCTTTTCTTCCAGAGTAATCAGCCCGTCTTTTCCTTCCTTCAGAAACCTCAGCATTTTAAATTCTTCCACGTTGGAAGTAGACCCGGAATTGAAGGTAAAGGTACTTCCGTTCAAGGCTTTCATATTCGGAGTTGATAAGCTAAGTGCGGAAACCGGGCCATCCACGTACAGGTCTCCCTGTCCGTAAACCCTGCCCCAGAACAGATCAAAATCTTTTTGGGTGGTATTCAGCATTAATAAATTGTCCGCTCTCATTACCAGGTTGACCCCCATAGAAGAAAGGGTTTCAAACTGGATCGCCCCGGAAATTGTTCCTTTGGAATTCGATCTTCCGTCATGAACTTCAATATTGTTGAGAATGGCAAGTCCTTTTGATAACGGAATAACGGTATCATCAAATGAATAATCGACTCCGGTGAATAAAAGTTTCAGTCCGAAACCCTTCAGAGCGATATCTCCACTATAATCAAGATCACTAAGCTTTCCGCTGATCTTCAGATCTCCTGTTGCCTTGCCTCTTAAATTCCCGAAGACAGTTTGTACAAATTGCTGAGCAAAGGCCAAGTCGAACTCTCTCATCTCCGCCACAAGATCTAAGGTTGGTTTGGCTGTATTATTATTAACGGTACCTGTTAAATGCAAATTATTGTTTCCAATTACTCCAGCTGAAGTCACTTTTACATCCACATCATATACGTTCAGTGAATAGCTATTGGTTGCTGAAATAGAAATATCTCCCATATCATTTCCGTTCATCATGATATCATCCACCGTCAGATCCACCAAAGGTTGCAGCGTATTTTTATCCATTCTAATCTTTACGCTTCCGTTGGCCAGGCCTTTTATATTCATGGAATTTCCTCCGGACTGCATTTCAAGGAGCTTTTCAATGGCAAAATTATCAATGTCCGCATCTACATAAAAGTCTTTTGCAGATTTGAATGTGGCCTCCTTAATAAACAGGGCACTGTTATCTGAAAACACTCTCAGGTTCCGTATATCGAAGTCGCCTGTCTTTTTTCTGTAGGTAATAGAATGATCAAGGTCCGGGCTTGTATCGATGGCCCAGATAACATCATTGAACTTCACTTCTGTAGGTTCAAACCTGAAAACATAGTCCCCGACAGTATTAGTGGATTGATTAACATTGATGGCGTAAGCTTTCAGTTTGTCATCCAATTCATCTTCAGGGCTGCCGTGCTTAAACGCCGCTGCAAGATGAAGCACCGTGTTATTTTCGTTTCTACCGCTTAAGGTAATATCTTTAAGAATATTTTTATTATACTCTACACGGCTTATTCTGGCATAGATTTGCTCATCAAGATTAGCGGTATTGATTCTCACCATGACACTGTCTACCATGGCACTGTCTCTCGTAACCTTATCTCTTTCATTAATCTTGTATGCAGGATTTGCAGCAGCCAGTGCTTTATCGGCATCTGATATTTCTTCTTTCTTAGTCATGATATACTTTAAAGAAGCAGCATCCAGATTCAGGATCAGGTTATTGGAATTCCCATCATATTGCCCCTCCACTACTGCTCCTTTGGGAAGTTTCAGTTCAGGCATGAAATAGCTTACTAAACCCTGCTGTACATCAAAATTCATAGCAAAGCTCTGCCCTCTGTATAATTTTCTTGGTGGAGGCCCCACAAGAATTTTTCCTAATCCGTTTTCAACCATTCCGGCTAAATCCGCAAGGTTATATTTTCCTGATATCTTACCGTTAACCGCTCCCGGAGCATCAACTAAAATGACCCTTCCGCCTGACTCCAGATACGTCTTTACTTTAGCATTCGGAATGATATATTTCTGTGTCGCCGTCGCAAAGCTTATATTATTAGCTTCAACATCCAGATTCAGGTCATTAACGGAAGACATTGACATTTTACCTGTTACCTGGCCACTCACAATCTGGTTTCCCGGCTTATTGGTAAAATAATTCATGTTCAAATGGTTTACATCCGCATTGACATTCATCTGGATCCTTGATGTACTGAAATCGATTAAACCTTTTACAGATGCTTTTGCCTGCTCGTCGTTAACGGTAATAAGGCCATTATATTTTTTATGATCCAGAATACCATCAAGATATAGATTATTGATCTCTTTATCCATAATTTCAATACTGGAGATCTGTGATTTGGTAGTCAGACGCATGGTATTGACATCAAAACTTTGTCCGGTAATATCAAATTTACCGGAAATCAAGCCTACCGACTTGTTTTTGGTAATAACGGATGTATTCAAATCTTTTACTTCCACATACCCTGAGTATTTTGGTAATGCAGTACTATAGCCTGTAAGGGAAAATTTATTGATTTTAGCCTGCCCGATTCCGGTAATTAAATTTCCGTTGGGTATATATACCTGGTTAGGATTTACCCGTGCAGCTCCGTTATATTTCAGCTTGCCGAAATCATCTGCAAAATTCTTCATTTTTTTAGAGATAAATGAAGGCATCATTGCTTTTAAATCCTTATAAGTAAAATCTGTAGAAAGATTATTGGTTTCAATTAAAAAATTTCCTTTCAGAAGATTATCCACTTTCATGGTTTGAGTGGCAATATTCACATCGGGGTTTCTGATCAGGAAGTTTTCAAGGTAAAATTTATTCAAGGGACCGGTCATTTTTCCGGAAATATTGAAAGGCTTATAGTTATCCCAATTCGTTACAAAATAACTGATATCGTAGCCGCTTAGCTGGCTTCCCTGCTGAAGATCCATATCCCAGCGGACTCTGTCTGCAAAATAAGCCCATGAACCTTTATTCAGTTTAAACTTAATGTTTCCCTGCAACAAAGTATGATCTGTATTTAATGTAAGATCTTTCAAAGCAAGAAAATCTTCTGTCATTGACAATTCTGTAGAGAAAGTATCAACAAAATGAGATTTCCCCCATCTTGCGGTGACGAAGGTAAAATTATTGATCAGTGCTGAAATATTGGTTCCGTTTATTTTAACGTTGGGCGCTTTCAGATTGACTTTAGTAGCTGTAAGCCATTTTCCGGCTTCTCCAGGTGAATTTTGATTAACGATGGAAACTTTGGAATCAATAAGCTCTACCCTGGAATTCAATTGAAAAGGAGGTTTTTGAGGATCTCTTTTCTTTCCACTGTCAAACAATTTCGTAAACCGAATGAAGTTGGAAATACTGTCTCCCTTATAGGTAATTACCTTTACATCTGCATTAGTTAAAGTAAGGGCGTTGAAACTTAATGAATTGCTTTTTCCGGATATGGCGTTCACTGCAAGGGCCATCCAATCTGAATTGGCGCGGAATTCTTTAGCCGTTATAAATTCAAAACCTTTATAATCTTTAATTTTCAAGCCTTTAATGGTTACATCCCCGAAATAATCCACATGAACACTTTCGGTAGACATTTCCGCCTTGAAGTCTTTATTAACGATCTGTAATGCCTGATTTGCCGCCCACTGCTTGGTCACCGGAAGATTAATGGCAATAAATATACCAACTACAAGAAAAAGGCCTAACCAGAAAAGGATCAAAAGCAGTTTTGCCCACCAGGAATAACTGGTAACATCATGCATGGCCTGCTTTCCAAACTCTTCAGCAGTTTCTACAGGATGATGGATGGCATCCGAAGCCAGTTCAGATGCTTCTTTAACGGTCTCTTTCACTGCTCCTTCAACATTTTCCACAGTCTTTTGTACCTGATCACCTAAGTTTTCAGCTACTGATTTTTTGTTCTCATTCTCGTTATTATTCTCTAACTTTGCCATTATTATGAGCGACTCTATAATTTTAGGTATTGAATCATCTTGCGATGATACATCAGCAGCTATCATCAAGGGGAATTGCATTCTCTCGAACATTGCTGCCAATCAGGCCGTCCATAAGGAATATGGCGGTGTTGTCCCTGAATTAGCTTCACGTGCCCATCAGCAAAACATCATTCCCGTTGTTGAAAAATCCATCACTAAAGCAAATATACAACAAAATGCCATTTCAGCTATAGGTTTTACCCGTGGACCCGGACTTTTAGGTTCACTTCTCGTAGGAACCTCTTTTGCCAAGTCTCTGGCTATGAGTTTAGACGTCCCTTTGATCGAGGTAAACCACCTCCAGGCTCACATTCTAGCCCATTTCATTGACGATGCAAATCCTATGCCGCCCAATTTCCCGTTTCTGTGCCTTACCGTAAGCGGAGGGCATACTATGATTGTTCTGGTAAAAGATTATTTTGATATGGAAATTATCGGAAAAACGATTGATGATGCGGCAGGTGAAGCATTTGATAAGATCGGTAAGATTTTCGACCTTGATTATCCGGCGGGTCCCATTATTGATAAGCTGGCTAAAGAGGGCAATCCCAACGCTTTTTCATTCAATAAGCCCAGATTAGAAAATTATGATTATTCTTTCAGCGGCATTAAAACGTCCGTTTTATATTTTATTCAGAAAGAAGTAAAGAAAAACCCGGATTTTATCAAAGAAAACCTGAATAATCTGTGCGCTTCCGTTCAGAAATCCATTATAGAAATCCTAATGAATAAGCTTGAAAAAGCGGCTAAAGAACTAGGCATTAAAGAAGTTGCCATTGCGGGAGGAGTTTCCGCCAATTCTGCTTTAAGACAGGCCATGCAGGATAATCATGCTAAATTAGGCTGGAATATTTATATCCCAAAATTTGAGTACACCACAGACAACGCCGCAATGATTGCCATGGTAGCGCAACTAAAGTTTGAGAAAGGAGAATTTACAGACTTGAGAACTACGGCAACGGCAAAATATGATTTGTAAATTATTAAATCGAAGATAGCAAAGAAAGCTTATTTGCTAACAGTTATTTCAATTATTATTGCTCAGTCTTCAGTTTTCTCTAGTTTGTATTGAAAATGACTGAGGAAATTCACAAATATTATTTTAAAAGACCAGATGGATGGAATAAAGCAAAAGCTTTGCTTTTTAGCTTTCTTTGCTAATAATTAGGACAATGAAATTATTTTACGGACAAATAGAAAACAATACAGCCATCATTAACGATGAGGAGCAACAGCACATCGTAAAGGTTCTCCGGATGAAAGAAGGAGAAGAAATCCATGTGACAGACGGAAAAGGAAACCTTGTATCCGGAAAGTTGATTATAGAAGGAAAAAAGGCAGGAATAGACGTTACAGAGATCAAAACAGGTTTACCGGGTTTCAACCCGAAGCTTCACATTGCCATTGCGCCTACCAAAAGCATCGACAGGATTGAATTTTTTGTTGAGAAAGCTGTAGAAATGGGTGTTTCTGAAATCACCATTTTACAAACCGAAAAAACGGAACGTAAGAATATCAATATCGATAAAATCAGGAAACAAGCTATTTCAGCTTCAAAGCAAAGTCTTAGATTTCATTTTCCCATCATAAATGATTTCGTAAAACTAACCGATTTCCTTAAAAATATTAATCCGGAACATACTTTTGTAGCCCATTGTCATGAAAGTCTGGAAAGGACTGAGCTTAATGATATTTCACCTATGGAAAATTATACAATTCTTATAGGTCCGGAAGGTGATTTTTCCGAAAAAGAAATTCATTATTTACTACATAATAAAATCAAGGCTATTTCTCTTGGTAATCAAAGACTTAGAACAGAAACAGCCGGAGTATTCATTGCAGCTTGGAATTATTTTAACTTAAAATTAATAATGAATAATTCTTAATTCTAGTAAATTTTTAATATTTTCGCCTCAAAACTAACGTACCGTGAGGCATCTCTATTTATTATGGTGTGTATTCACTATTTTATTGTGTATATCTGCACTCCGCTCACTCTATTTATCTTCCGGCAATATTTGCTATCTGTCTGCTTCAATTTCTGGAAAAGACACAACAATTATTAGGAACTATTCACGTTCATTAGCACAATCAGGATTATCTGTATATCCTATTAATACGGATATGCTTTCTATTGCCCGATCTCACAACTCATTACATCATATACATTCTATATCGCCTCAAAGCCTTTCTTATGGGACTTATTCCGGATAAGGTTGTTTTGATATAGTCAGGATTATAAGAATAAGACTCCATATCAATTAATTTTTGCTTCCGCTGCCGTTAACACATATGGAGTTTCAAAAAGTTAACGGCAGCGGTTTTTCTTCTGCCACCTGCATCTCATGTAGTTATATGGACTGAAAGAAATTGTATCATCCCCCCAGGTTGTAAGCGGCTCTATTTAGCATCACCAATTATATTTTTTTTAATAGAGGAATTAAAAGATGATAAGGAAAGAACATAGCAATTATAAAATAGCTGGCATTAGAGAAATCAGCAAGAACAAATTCTGCAGTATATACATGAAAGATAAAGATAAAGATCATAAAAAATGTCAGAAGCTTTCTATTAAAAGCTCCTAAAAAGCAGAAAAATTGAGTCAGAATTCCTAAAACCGTTACCATAACCCATATATTTTCATAGGCATATATGCTCTTTATCCAAAGCGGTATTGCTTCATCTGCCATCCAATAATTTTCATAGGTGTTCATTTTCGCCGCATTTTTGCTGATCCAGGTTAATTTATCCGTTTGTTTTATTACATTTTTTAAGGTTCCCAGTATTTTGCTCATCCCGGACAATGTATAGGTGATTAAGATGCCTAAATAAATATATTGAACCAGTTTATAATCTTTATCTTCAAGATTTTTTGGCAATAAGAAAATGGTAAGAAAAAAGCCGAGTATAATGATATGATTATCATGATGTACTCCAAAATTGGCTGAAACAGGAAGAGCAATAATGGCCATTAACAAAAAAATAAGCAAATTGAGCAGATAAGAGTATCTGAAAAGTGTAATCATCAAAAGACTGCCGCAAATCAACAAAAGGAATCCAAAAAAGGCAGTTCCGGGGAATTCAGGAAATATTATTTTTTGAAACAAAAAAACCGGTTCATAAATTTCTCCTGGCCACTTTTGTACATTGGCAAACTTCAGATATTGCACCGTAAGCCAGTATAAACCAAATAACCTTATCGCATAGTAAGATACCTTATAATTAAAAATTGTAATTTGAGGATAGTTCATTCAAGTTTTATAATAAGTTTTTTACTGATGTTAATCTTTTTTTCTCCTATTTCTTTAGGATTATGTATTTCTTTATAAAGCAGGTATTCATTATAATCGGGCTCAGTATCTTTGGCGAAGATCAATAGTTTTTTTCTATTGGTTTCCTTATCCACATTATCTTCTATTTTTTTCCCATAAGTTCTTACAATCACTTCTTTGTCACTGGCTGCGTAAGGTCCTTCAGAAGTATTAATAATTCTTACTGTATCATGGTTTTTAACACCATACAGCTTATATTGTTCTTCAGAACTTGTTCCTCCGTTGGGAACCGTAAATAATTTCCAGCTAAAGAAAGGGTACATCTCTGTATATCCTTTTTCCATAATAATAAGACTTATTAAGGACATTCCAAAAGAAAAAAAGAATAAATGCCTGGTATATTTTTTCATTAATAATTAAACTGGTTATTTTTTTCCAAATAATTTGCTAAAATTTCTTTTCCGCTTCTGATAGAGTTCACACTCCAGCGGATTTTCATTCTTAAAAGCTCTTCCTCATCAAGCTTATACTCTATCCCCGAACTAAGAAGTTTCTGTTTCAATTCATACATACAGATCCCTGCTGCCACGGAAACATTAAAACTTTTTGTAAAGCCATACATGGGAATGGCCAGGGTTTCATCTGCGTACTCAATAACCTCATCCGAAACACCTTCCAGCTCGGTTCCGAATACCAAAGCTATAGGCTCTTTTACCTGATAATCGGGAAGCATCACCGCATTTTTTTCCGGTGACACGGCTAAAATTTTATATCCTCTTTCTTTAATGGTTTTTAAAGAAGATATATTCTTAGGCATTTTTTCTACTTCAACCCATGTTTCAGCTCCTTTGGTCACGGAAAGATTCGGGTTGAAAACATTCTCTTCCTCTAAAGCGATCACCTTATGAAATCCGCATGCTTCCACGGATCGCACAATGGCAGCTGCATTTCTGAACTGATAGACATCTTCCATGACAGGAAGCACAAAGTCTGAGCTTTCCTGAGAAAAATATTCTATTTTTCTGAGCCTTTCTTCCGTTAAAAATTGTTTTAAATATTCAAAGGTTTGTGCTAATTCTTTCATTTTATTTTTTTCAGCAATCGGATGCGTCGTTCATGATAACAACCTTAAGATCATAAAATTTTATCATAAACGTTTTATTCATTTTCAAATCTATGCAAATTAACGTAATTTTGAGGTTACGAACCTGAAACAGGCTCAAATTCTTTAATAAAAGTACATGAAACGAAAAGTCCTGCTCATCTATACCGGTGGAACCATCGGTATGGAAAAAGATTATGAAACCGGCAGCCTGCGTGCCTTTGATTTCGGAAATATTTTTGAAAAAATGCCTGAGATGAAGCTCATGGAATGTGAGGTTTTTGTGCATCCTTTTGCCAAACCGCTGGACTCATCGGATATGGGGCCTGAAGAATGGAAGATTATTGCCAACTACATTCACAAGAATTATGAAAAGTATGATGGTTTTTTAATTCTTCACGGTACAGATACCATGTCTTATACTGCTTCTGCTTTAAGTTTCATGTTAAAAGGTTTGAAAAAACCCGTGATTTTAACAGGTTCTCAACTCCCGATCGGGGACTTAAGAACTGATGCTAAGGAGAATCTTCTAACGAGCCTTTATTATGCAAGTTTATATGAAAATGATGAAGCCGTGATTCAGGAAGTTGCCATTTATTTCGAATATAAACTTTTAAGAGGGAACAGAACTTTAAAATATTCGGCTGAGTATTTTGATGCTTATGCAAGTCCCAACTATCCGATTTTGGGACAATCCGGGGTACATCTGAATATTGTTAAGGAAAATCTTTACCGGTCTGATGAAAATGATGTAGAATTTTCCGTGGATGATCATATTTCTGAAGATGTCTTATTCTGGCGGATTTTCCCTGGAATGCATTTAAGTCATTTTAAGGAAATCCCGAGAATGAAGGTTCTTATTTTACAAGTTTTTGGTTCGGGAACTATTTTCAGCAGTGAAAAAACCCAGGAAATTCTTCAGGAGATCCGGAATAACGGAACGGAAATCGTAGTGGTAAGCCAGTGTATTTCAGGAGGAATTTCATTCGGAAAGTATGAAAACAGTAATATTTTTTCAAAAATCGGTGCGATCAGCGGAAAAGACATGACGGCAGAAAGTGCTATCACTAAAGCCATGCATTTAATAAACAATCCTAATTACGAAAGAACTTTTGCAGAGAATTTTTCCAGAAGCCTTTGTGGAGAAATTTCTGAGTAATTGTGTAAATAATTTGCTAGTTCGAGAAAATACATTATTTTTGCAGTCTCAATTAGAAAGGTGTCCGAGTGGTTGAAGGAGCTACCCTGGAAAGGTAGTATACGGGTAACTGTATCGAGGGTTCGAATCCCTTCCTTTCTGCAAAGACTGAAAGCTCAAAACTTTCAGAATAGTCTAAAAACGTAAAAACCTGTATTCGTACTGAATTACAGGTTTTTTATTTCTACAGGAATTCCAAAAATTCATAAGCTTTGTGGTAAATTAGTAGTTACTCGGGAAGTATTCGAGGACTTTTCGCCACAACTTTCCTCTGTAGACATCGATTACCATTTATATTCTTTCAGACTAACGAGTCCGCTAGTGTTTAATTGCCGGATTGCAGACGGAGTATTAAATGGAGGCTCCAAACGCAGCTTTTCAAGTTTACTCAACCCTGTTACATATATTTTTCTCAATGGATTACCATCCAGATCAGCTTCCAGAAGTTGGGTAAAGGGTCTTAAATCAATTTCCGTAATAAAATTTTTATACAGGTACAGATGTTTGAGCTCCGGTGCCGGTCCAATTTTGAAATCGCTAATCTCATTGCGAAACAATTGTACCATCCACAATTTGGGCTTATCTCTCAGATCGATGCGTTGCAACTTATTATTGCTGGCTCTTATATCGCTCAGAACTGTAAGGCCTGTAAGGTCAAGGAAAGATAGTTGATTATTATCCATAATGATCTCTTCCAAATTAACACAGCCTTTTACTTTGAGCTGTGTAGTTGAGCCATCTATACCGTATATGTATTTTAAATTTCGCATGCCTTCAAGGTCTACTGTACTGATTTTGTTATCGTAGAAAAGAAAGTTTTCAAGGCTTGTAAAGTGTTTTATACCCACTACTGATGTGATCCCATAATTGCCCACGTCCAGCTTCTTGACATGGGCCACCTCAGATTTCTGAATGTTTCCGTCGTTATTGGTATCCAGTCCCAAAGCGATCAAAGCGGCCTTGAAATTTTGGTCAGGAAAAGTTATGGTCTGAGCTTTTATATTGATGACGCTGCAAAACACCAACAGTTTAATGAAGATGATATAAATTGATTTCATTTGTAGTATTTGGATTAATGTTATTTAAAAGATAACTATTCGATAAATGTTATTGGGCAATGTTGACAGTGGTTACAGGATTGCCTGCAGAAACTTCAATATAATCACCCACCTCATTTTCAAAGGCCTGAGATTCATATCTTGTTTCAGTAGGAAAATAACCTCCACCCATCTGTATCCCAAGCATATTACGATTGGCTACAATCGGCCCGGACTGGACCTCGTTCCGTGTAACCTTTTCCCATTTAATCCAACTCACGATATAGTATTTTCCGGGTTTTATATTGGTAAATTGAAAATTGCCTTTGTCATCTATGGTTTTTGTTTCAATGCGTGCCATAGCGGCTTCCCTTGTTAACCCAGCCTGTTTCTTTTTGCTGTTGTATTTTTTTTTGAGTTCGATATACTCCCTAAAATAGGGTGTTGCAGGATACAAAAGGACTATATCCGAGTACCCCGGATGATTGACATACCCTCTTTTTTTGAACGAAATATTGCCTTGGATGGTATTATCGCCTTCTTCAAGCATTTTATAAGCTTCCTCTTTATTAAAAGCTACAGACGGCTGGATAAATTCAGGGGCTTTCTGTGCTCTTACCGAAAGGTAAGAAATCAGCATTATTATACTGAAAATAAAAGTTTTAATATGGTTGTTCATGGCATAATTATTTAATTCCAAAGATAAGGAAATATCTTACAGATTGTTTATGATAAAATTATTAAAACCCCTGAACATTGGTTTGATTTTTTTGTTTTTAACAGCTTAAAAAAGAAGGTGTGTCCGTAGGTTTTAAAGAAGCTTAAATTATTCTCAATAGCTAAAAAACTGCCCGTCATAATTGACAGGCAATTTTTGAAACAATATATATAGCTAAAATGAATGTAAGAATCGGGCAATTTTAATTACATATCGTCAAAAACTGCTGATTCATCTGCACCTTGAATTTTGCTTCCGACTTCAGCATGTTATAAATAGTATGTTCAAAAGCCTCTACAGATTTTAATTTCTGATCAATAAATTCCGCAATCTGAACAACCGAAAAAAGAAAATCCCTGTATTTTGCCATACTCACCGTTCTTCCGAAGTGTGGCAAATAGGCTTTCAGAAAAGGAATGGTTGATTGATGCTGATGATAATTGACACAATATCCAGCTCCTTCTCTGGAGGTAATAATTTCATCATTATTCACAAAATCCATCATATTCTCCTGTCCGTTTAAAGTCTTATTATTTTTCAAAAGGAAGCTGTTAATCTTATCTAAAATATGTTGTGCATATTCCATCATGGTGATCGTTTTCCATTCAAATATATGGTTCATGCCTTTAACGGCTTTGGCTGGTTTTCCGTTTTCACATTGTGTACAGAAGGAGATCCCGATCTTATCATGATTCGGGAAGAAGCAGTCTTTGATCCGGATAGATGCATCTGCCTGCAATCTGTCGTTGGCGAAATTATAATAGAGATAAGGGCGGTATAATTCTGCTAAACTTTTTAAATAGTCAATTTCACTGGTATTATGATACTGTTCAAACCATCTTTCAAGATTGTTGTAGTATTGATTTTCAAACTCGGTAAGACTTAAATAAAATAGCAGTTCCATAGCTTCGTATTTTAATTGAGACAAAGCTATTTCACTAATGCGACAGAACTTGACGTATTAAAAAAAATTAATTTTAAAGATTGAGATTGAGGCTAAGATTGGAGTTAATAGAAATACAGTAATTGCTATCGATCATAGTTTTTCATAATGTATTCAAAATAATGAATCATTTTCATATAGTTTTCGATGCTGAGATATTCATTGGTTCCATGGATGCTTTGCTTTTCGGGGTCATTGATTTTAATGGGCATAAATCTGTAGATATTTTTGCTTACAATCTGATATTTATACGCATCCGTAGCTGCAATGGTAAGATAAGGTGTTGCAATGGCATCGGGGTAAATTTCTTTAATTCCGGCTTCAATGATGGTAAAACTTTTTGTTTTGGTAGATGAAATGGCGGAAGCTTCTTTGGTGTTATCAATTTCTTCTACTTCCACCTCAAATCCTTCGGTAGCTTTTGCAATGTGCTCTTTGACATCTTTTATCGTATTTCCGGGAAGCAGTCTAAAATTCACGATAAACTCAACTTCAGGAGAAAGGACATTGGGACCGTCGCTTCCTTTCATCATCGTTAAAGCCGTGGTAGTACGAACTAAAGCATTTGTACTGTTATTTTTGGTAAGCTGTGATAATAAAACCGGTTTCAGAAACCATTGATTGGCAATGGCCAATCTGTTGACAAAAGGCATTGTTCCGCCCACATTATCAAAGAATTGTTTAATTAATGGCGTCATAATGGGTTTCATCTGATCATTTTCCAACCTTTGCATAATGATGGCCGCTTTTCCAATCGCACTCTCCAGCGGGGGCATGGAAGAATGCCCGCCCAACCCTTTTACTTTTATTTTGGCTGAAAGAAAACCTTTTTCTGCGCATCCGATCACTGCAACATCCGAATTGATTCCTTTTACGCTTCCTTTTTCCAAAATCAATCATCCTTCATCATATACAGCTTCAAACTTCAGTCCCTGTTTTTTAAAATGGGCTGCAATTTGTGCTGCTCCTTTGGCTCCGCCTACTTCTTCATCAAAACCGAAAGCCAGATACATATCACGTTGTGGAACATAACCGCTTTTGATCAGGTTGTTCATGGATTCCATCAAAGAGAAAAGCATTCCTTTCATATCAATAGCTCCTCTTCCATAAATTCTACCATTGGCAACCGCTCCTGAAAATGGACCAAAATCCCAATCTTCCGCTACTTTTGTCACAGCAGGCAGTGGATGATCATCGGGTCTGAAAACATTGTCTTCTTTATTTTTTACATCTGCATCTCCGGGAGGAACAACATCAATGTGGGAAAGAAACAGAATAGGCTCGAGATTGGGTTTGCTTCCTTTTAACCTGAATACCAAACCATATTTGTTGATCTCATAGTTTTCCGTATTCTGATAAACTAACGGATATGATTTTTTAAGGTATTCTTTAAATGTTTCAAATGTAGAATAATCAAAATTTCCCAACTCACCTGCAGAAACTGTAGGTATTTTTAATCCGCCTGAAAATCTTTGAACAGCTGAATCATTTTTAACTGCTTTCCAACCAGATTTTGTTCCGGCATTGTTTTTTTTGAATGGATAAGTGAATGTTCTGATGAGGAGAACTGCGATAAGAATGATGAGGATACCGAGGATGAGGAAGAGGATTTTTTTCATGGGAGGGTTTTGTGGTAGTAAGGCAAAGATAATAATTGATTCAATAATTAATTTGGTAAGAGGTTGATTCTATTATCTTAAAATGTTAAATAATATATCATCTCATCAAAAAATTTAAGTACTCCTTTAATAAAATCTACACCACGCTACCGCACGAATCCTTTCGTGTGGTATAATTTATAGATCAAACATTCTACAAACCACAATATCATCTAAAAGCCCCTTTTCATCGGAATAGTCTATGGCCTCACGCTACCGCACGAATCCTTTCATTCTACCACACGATACAATCATGTGGTAGAATGAAAGGATTCGTTCAGAAATGGGGCTATAGTTCTAGAACTTTCAACACAAAACTCTCGCAAATTGCGAGAGTTTGTTCTTATCTAACCACACGATACAATCGTGCGGCGACTTTTTAAAAAAAATAGGCTTGACAAATCCTATAAACCACTAATGAAAATAATAGTAAAGAAAAAAATATAATTCCAAATCCGCTTATCTTTACCCATTTAATATTAGTATTACTTGTTGCCAATTCATATAATATTGAATTTTCTTTATAAACCAACGATGCAAATTTATTTACAATATTTCTTGTATTAAAAATACAATTATACCCTATTATAAAAAGAGTCAACGAAACAATTAAAAACACAAGTATTCCAATTAATTTTTCCATTTTATTTTTTATTTAGTATTAATGGAACTCCAAAAAATGTATCTGGCGTAAAATTATAACTTGCTCCAATTTGAGGTGAATAAATTCCAAAACCTACAGCATTTTTAGTTCCACTATTTGTAGGGGAGTTTGTCCAGCTTACTCCTCCGACATACCCTGCTCCAGCACTTACACCATGACCAGAGAGAAAATTATACGTTTCAGATGATGTAGGAGCCTGTCTTTGTAACATCCAATTTGCGTTAAACTCCCTGAAACCAATGTTGCTGACTTACCAGCAGTTCCTCCAAAAGGAGATATATATATCTGACCATGTCTATCTGCTGTAATAGTGCCATTCCATCCAACAATACCTCCTATACTTACGTTTAATGTATAAAAATCAGGAAGCCTAAATCCCGGATTCCCGCCTTGTCCCGGTTCCCCACGCTACCGCACGAATCCTTTCGTGTGGTACAATTTATAGATCAAACATTCTAAAAACCACAATATCATCTAAAAGCCCTTTTTCATCGGAATAGTCTATGGCACTACTGTATTTATAATCTTCTGCACGAAATACCAAACCGGCTTCAACTGGATTTTGATGAACATAGTTAATTTTTTGGTTGATAATCCGATTACTCCAAAGTTCAATTGGTTTATTATCATGCCTCCAAAATTGATATTGAATAACATTTGAACTTTTCTCTCCTTCTTTTCTAAAGAAATCTAATAAAAATTCTTTTCTGCTTTCCTTTGGATTTTCTTTTATGGATTTTATAATTGCCTTACTGGTAAACCTTTTCAGATCACCAATTAAAAGTTCAGGCTTCCGCCCCTCTACACTTCTGAAAACTAAATGCACATGGCTAGACATAATGCACCAAGCATGAATTTCCAACCCTTTTTTCTTTTGGCAAAACCTTAAACTTTCCAAAAGCAAGTCTTTATATTCATTTCTAATAAACACATCTAACCAACCCACTACAGCAAAACTAATAAAATAGAGTCCTTCAGGATTATGAAATTTATAATTCCCGCTCATCATAAATGTTTTAGGTAAAGATAAAGAATTATAGTGTTTCATTTGCCACAGGATACAATCGTGCGGCAGCGAGGGGGCTTTTCTTTTATTTATGAGCAGTTTCTAAATTATATATATCTCCGCCCTCTTTTGTACACTGTACAAATATTTGTTTAGGAATGCTGTCTCTCAAACTGATTTTGGTAGTTTGGTTACAATTTTCATCGTTGTATTTAAAAATCAATTCCTTGTTATCAATGTTGTTAGGTACTGCAGAAGCAGAACCTAAATTATAAAAACCTAACAACTTATTGTGAGAATTATAAATATATACTTGCCCGTTTCCTCTCTTGGAATCCTCATAAAGACCTGTATAATGAACAGAGTTTAAAATTTTTAAAGTGTCTTTTTTAGCGGTAATAATATTCCCTAAATATTTGACTATTTGTTCATCAATCTCTTTTCCTTTCTTTGTAAATCCAAAATCCTGATTAGGTGTATTTTGTTCTAAAACCAATAGTCTACAATGTTCATAGTAGTCTATCTTTGTTTCAGTAACTTTGTTTTTCTCATTTTGTTGTAAATCTGTTTTATTACAGCTTGTAAACGAAATTATAATTAAACTCAAAAAAAATCTTTTCATATCTTAATAATCTGCAGGTTGTGGTTTTTTAGATTCTTGTTGCATTTTTAAAACACTTTTTTGATAGCCCGCTGTTCCTCCACCATTATATGCTTCTACTGCTTTTGCCCAGCCTTGAAATTTATAGGATGATTTTCCTGTTTTCGAATCATAGGAAACACCTCCTTTAAAACCTTTAGTCCCTAAAATTCGAGTTCCTGCAAACAATGAATTTGATTCATTCGTTTTTTCTCCTTTGGTTAATCCATTCTCATTTTTCATTTTAGACCAATCTCCAGGAACATTTGCTTGCATAATATCTGTAATGCCTGTCGTCCCTGCATTTGATTCCTGAATAGTAATAGCTTTAACTAATGTCGGGTCTAAATCTGGAATTCCATGCTACCGCACGAATCCTTTCGTGTGGTACAATTTATAGATCAAACATTCTAAAAACCACAATATCATCTAAAAGCCCCTTTTCATCGGAATAATCTATGGCACTACTGTATTTATAATCTTCTGCACGAAATACCAAACCGACTTCAACAGGGTTTTGATGTATATAGTTGATTTTTTGGCTGATAACCTGATTACTCCAAAGTTCAATTGGTTTATTATCATGCCTCCAAAATTGATATTGAGTAACATTTGAACTTTTCTCTCCTTCTTTTCTAAAGAAATCTAATAAAAATTCTTTTCTGCTTTCCTTTGAATTTCTTTTATGGGGTTTATAATTGCCTTACTGGTAAACCTTTTCAGATCACCAATTAAAAGTTCAGGCTTCTGCCCCTCTACACTTTTGAAAACTAAATGCACATGGCTAGACATAATGCACCAAGCATGAATTTCCAACCCTTTTTTCTTTTGGCAAAATCTTAAACTTTCCAAAAGCAAGTCTTTATATTCATTTCTAATAAACACATCTAACCAACCCACTACAGCAAAACTAATAAAATATAGTCCTTCAGGATTATGAAATTTATAATTCCTGCTCATCATAAATGTTTTATGTAAAGATAAAGAATTATAGTGTCTCATTTGCCACAGGATACAATCATATGGTAGCATGAAAGGATTCCATCTAACCACACGATACAATCGTGCGGGAGCGGGGTTTAAAAGCCTGATTTCCAAAGAAGATCATTGAGATCTATTTCACTTATATCAAAATCATTGGGATGCAGAATAAATCCATTTTGTTTTTTCAATTTTTCTATTGCTTTTTCAGCCATCTCTTCTGAAGAAAAAACACCTATAAATCTTTCATCATCTAAATATCTATTAATAGTGTAGCTATGGTTAACACTAAAAATTGAATCCAAATTCAACTCCTTTACAGATAAATCACTATCATCTATTAAATCACTTTCTAAAAGATAATCTCTTCCAATCTCCCCAATAGAACTTTCAAATCCATTTTCCCAATGTATTTTATTAATGATAAATTTATTAATGATAAAATTATTGGGATAGAGATTAAATCCAGATAGTTTTAGAGCTTCTGATTTTAGTTTTTCAACATTTTCTATGGTATCACAAAATCCCAAAATTTTAGTATCTTTCAGTGAATCATCTGAATAAGTATGATCAAGGATATATATAAAATATTGCATAATCATTATTTTTTCTTTACTTCAAATCCTCTATCTCCCCATTTCTTAATTTTGTTAAATTCAGAACCAGGTCCTTTACTTGCTTTGCCTTTATTCCACTCCCCTTTACCATACTGTCCATTTAACAACCTTTCCGCAAAAGTTTTTCCGTCCTCATCTACATAAGGAGCTTCTCCTTGTTCTTTAGCCCAAGACGGAACGTCCTTTGCAGCCTCTTTTCCTGTTTTTCCACTCACAGGTACTTTTTTCTCTTTCGGTACATCCTGACCATTCACATCTTTATCTTCATCAGCACTGTCCTCAGTTTTCAAATTTCTATAACCTGCACCCGGGTCTGCAATTGTTGTATACCCTGTACTTGGAGGTGTAAACTGATTAACCGTCCACCAAACTCCGGCTCCTATTAACATTGCTGCTGCTACAACATCAGCAGGACCAGGAACAGGCGAATCTGCCTGTGAGACAAATAATGCAGCCATCGCTAAACTTCCGGGACCAGAATCACTGCTTTTCGCCTTACCAGTAAGAGTAACTTCTTGAATTTGTATTTCTTTTACAGCAGTGTTTGTGTCAGGCTCATAAACATACACATTGTTTGGATCATTAATGTATGGCTGAAATTCTGCTGTATTTGGACAGGTAGGACATGTTGCTAATTCTCCTGTCATACCTGTAGGATCCCAAAAACTTATTGGGTTATTCCAAACGTAGCTGTATGCTTCGTGCGTGTATTGGGTTCTTGGGTCTAAAACACCCCATCTTCCCAGATCAGGCATATACATTCTTGCGCCGTAATCATACATTCCGTAGTCTACTTCATTTTTTAGGATTTTCCTACTTCAGTTCTTTTCGCGCGAGGCTTTTCACTGTGATCGTCTTCGCTTGCTCGCTTAC
>NZ_BAAFHL010000033.1:0-28363 GCF_042849955.1 Chryseobacterium barbadense | reverse complement strand
CAGGTATCCACAATAGGGCATTTTTTCTTCCCCACATGATCGTTGAACCAATGCCAGGCTTCATCGTTGATAGGTTCTCCGACTGAGCCGATGACTTTCAATGTGCTCAGATCATGCTTGTCTACCCATTCGGCACTTTCTTTTGCCAATGAACGAATAGCAGTCGGAGCTGTGTAGAATTGAGTGATCTTATGTTTTTCTATTACCTCCCAGAATCTGTCCGGCTCAGGATAGGTGGGTACTCCTTCAAAAATAACGGTAGTTGCTCCGTTCAGAAGTGGTCCGTAAAGAATATACGAATGTCCGGTAATCCAACCGATATCGGCTGTACACCAATAAATGTCATTTTCTTTATAATTGAAGACATTTTTAAAAGTATAGGCGGTATACACCATATAACCAGCACAGGTATGGAGCATTCCTTTTGGTTTTCCTGTAGATCCGGAAGTATATAGAATAAAAAGCGGATCTTCCGCATCCATAATTACGGTAACGAAGTCTGCTGAAGCCTTTTCATACAGGTCTGCCATCCAGAAGTCTCTTCCTTCTTTTATGGTTATCTCGTTATTGGTTCTTTTAACTACCAAAACTTTCTCAACGCTTGGGGTCTTTTCCAACGCTTCGTCTACAATGTTTTTTAAATCCAGAACTTTATTGCCCCGGTAGCTTCCGTCTGATGTAATTACCATTTTTGCTTCGCAGTCATTGACTCTTGAAGCCACTGCCGATGCGGAGAATCCGGCAAAGATCACAGAATGAACAGCTCCTAATTTGGCACAAGCCAGCATGGTTACGGCTAATTCCGGAATCATGGGAAGATAGATGCAAACTCTGTCTCCTTTTTCAATCCCCATTTCTCGTAAAACATTGGCAGTCTTGTTAACCCTAGTATATAAATCGTTATAAGAAATATGCTGAGCTTCTTCTTTCGGATCATTCGGCTCCCAAATAATCGCAGTTTTATCGCCTCTTACAGAGAGGTGCCTGTCCAGACAATTTTTAGTGATATTTAGTTTGGCATTTTTAAACCAGGTGATTTTTGCTTCATTCATGTCATATTTTACCACCTTGCTCCATCTCTGATACCACACGAAATTTTGATCTGCAATTTTGTCCCAGAATTTCTTAGGATTTTTGATAGATTTTTTATACTCTTCAAAATAATGTGGTAAATCTTCTATTAGGTAATTTCTCATATCCTTTCGTTTTGAATGTTTAATTTTTTATTATAATTTAATATACTTTATTTCTTGCTCAGACCCTGTATTCCTTGATTTTTTGCTGAATTTCCTCAATGATTTTTTCATCATCGATGGTGGATGGAACCTGAAATTCTTTTCCATCAAGCAATGTCCGGATCAGTTTTCTTAAAATTTTCCCGGAACGGGTTTTAGGCAAACGTTTCACCGTCATTACATTTTTAAGACAGGCAACTGCTCCGATTTTTTCACGGACAGCCTGTACAATATCTTTTTCTATGTCTTCTTCAGGAATGGAAGAACCATTTTTTATAACTACTGTTGCAAAAGGGATTTGTCCTTTTAGTTCATCATCAATTCCTACTACGGCACATTCAGCGACATCAGGATGTGAAGAAACGATTTCTTCCATTTCCGAGGTGGAAAGACGGTGCCCTGCCACATTAATGACATCATCAACTCTTCCTGTAATGAAAATATAGCCGTCTTCATCCCGGATGGCACCATCTCCTGAAAAATAATAGCCGTCGTATTGTGATAAATAGCTGTTTTGAAAACGTTCGTTATCATTCCAGATTCCTAATAAAGCTCCTGGGGGAAGCGGAAGCTTGATGATCAGGTACCCTTCCTGATGGGCATCCAGCTCATATCCATTCTCGTCAAATATCTTTATATCATAGCCCGGAATCGGTTTTCCAGCAGAGGCTCTTTTAATTTGATAATCTTCATAATAAGTCATTAAGCCCAACATAGGCCAACCGGATTCTGTCTGCCACCAATGATCAATCGCAGGAACTCCGATGTGTTCTGCAAACCAGTCCAAGGTTGCCACATCACATCTTTCGCCAGCTAAAAACTGTTTTTTAAAATGGCTTAAATCATATTTTTTCACCAGTTCTCCGTTCGGGTCTTCTTTTTTAATGGCCCGGATCGCTGTAGGGGCGGTAAACATCACTGAAACCTGATGCTCTGAAATAATTCTCCAAAACGTTCCCGCATCCGGTGTCATAATTGGTTTTCCTTCAAAAATAATCGTCGTATTTCTATTAAGTAAAGGGCCATATACTGAAAAGCTGTGTCCCACTGCCCAACCAAAGTCAGAGGCAGCCCAATAGGTTTCTCCCGGCTCAACCCCATAAATATATTTCATGGAAAATTTTAAAGCAGTTGCATAACCGCCTGTATCGCGGGTAATTCCTTTTGGTTTTCCTGTGGTTCCTGAAGTATACAATAAATAGAGTGGGTGAGTGGATTCAACGGAAACATAATCAATGGGTTCTGATTGCTGAACCAGGTCCTCATAATCAATTAATCCCTCAAACATTTCGTGTTGATTATCTACTAATTTTCTGTTGTAAACGATAATGTTATCCACTTTATCCTGAGCGAGTTCAATCGCTTTTTCAACCAAAGGTAAATAAGGAATTCTTTTGGCAATTTCCACTCCTGCGGTAGCCGTAATTAAAGCTTTCGGTTTACAATCATTGATTCTCACAACAAGTTCGTGAGGAGCAAAGCCACCAAATACAACATTATGAATAACTCCGATTCTTGCACAAGCTAACATGGCAAAAAGAGTCTGCGGAATCATCGGCATATAAATAACGGCGGTGTCGCCTTTTCTTAAGCCCAGTGAAGCGAGGCCTCCCGCCAATCTTGCAATTTCTTCTTTCGCCTGATTAAAAGTATATGTTTTCTTTTGGTTGGTAACCGGAGAATCATAAACAATGGCAATCTGTTCCCCGAAGCCGTCTTCGATATGTTTGTCAATACACAGGTAAGACATATTCAGCTTTCCATCGGAAAACCATTGTGGATAGCTGTTTTCGTCTTTTGAAAGTATTTGTGTTGGAAATTCAAACCACTTGATTTGCTGGGCCTGTTCTTTCCAGAAACTTTCCTTATCTTCTATACTCCTTTTGAATAAATCGTCTGCGTTCATAGTAATTTAGTTTTCTTGTCATTGCGAACGAAGTGAAGCAATGACAGTGAGCAAAGTCTTTTATCTTTTCTTCTTATTTTTTTTCCTAATAATTTACTCAAACATTTCCTCAATCTGCTGTATCAGCTTTTTAATCGAATAAGGCTTTGTCACATATGCGTCAGCTCCCATTTCAAGCCCTTTTTCAATATCTTTTGGATTATTTTTTGCGCTGAGAAAAATAATTTTTGTGTTTTTTAATTTTTCGTCCTGCTTAATAATATCTAAGGTGCTGTAACCATCAAGATTAGGCATCATAATGTCCAGTAAAATCACATCTGGGATCATGGTCTTTAAAAAGTCCAGAACTTCCGTTCCGTCTCTTGCAATATATACGTCGTAGCCATTCTTTTTGAAGCTGTATTCCAGCGACATTAAGATTTTATGTTCGTCATCTGCAATAATTATCTTTTTCATAGCATGCTTTGATTGTGTTCAACTTCATCTTTTATCTTTTTTATTTTTTCAGGAAGGGTAATGGTGAATGTTACACCCAGTCCGCTGTTTTCCGCTTTTATGGCTCCGCCTTGTGCCTGAACGATTTTTTTGGAGATGGCCAATCCTAATCCGCTTCCTATTGGCTTTAATATATTCTGGTTTTTGGACTGATAAAATTTATCAAAAATCATTTCGAGATCTTCTTCGGGGATATGTTTTCCGGTATTGAAAATGCTAATGATCAATTGATTTTCTTTTTCTGCTAATTTAGTTTGAATTGTGCCTTGTTCCTCTGTAAATTTCAAAGCATTTCCTAAAATATTCTGAAAGAGCTGGATCATTCTTGCTTCGTCGTATTCGAATGAAACCTGATTCAGGAGATTCACTTCACTTAAATGAATATTTTTCTGCTGAATCAGATGGAGGAGTGGATTTACTGCCTTTTTATAAGTCTCCATAATGTTATTTTCCTGAATATGTAAGGCAATTTCACCATGTTCCAATTTATCCAGGTATAAAATATCATTGATGATTTCACTTAATCTGTCGGATTCTGTAATGATATTGTTTAAAAATTCTTTTTTGATTTCCAAGGGAATGTCATCATCATCAGCAAGAATTTCCCCCGCTGAACGGATTGCTGTAATCGGAGTTCTCAATTCATGAGCAACAGAATCGAGGAAATCGTCCTTCTGACGGTCTTTAATGATTAAATTTTCGTTAGCATTTCTTAAATCATCGGATAGTTTTTGGAGTTCTTCCGACTGTTCGGTGAGCTTTTTATTAAGTGTAATATTTTCTTTGGATTCCTCTAAAATATTTAAAACTTCCTTTAAAGAAATTTTATCTTCTTTTGTTACTCCTTCAATTAAAATCTTGGCGGAAGCGGTCCCGATTCTCCCAGCCAATAAGTTTTCCGAGAATTTTATAAATCTTGAATCGGCGGTTTCTGTCTGAGAATCAATATTGTATTTTAAATTAAAAATTCTTAAGGCCTGTTCGGTTTTATTTTTTCCTAGAAATCTTTCAAGAATGTTCTTAATATCCGAAACATAGGCTGTTCCGCGCCAGATAAATGCGTTTTCATGGTTTTGGATGTGTCGATCAATATCAACGTACAATTCGGCAAAATTTCTTTCGCGGTAATTTCCTTTAACACTTACGGAAATGATGGTAAACAAACCTGTATTTATCAGTATAGACCAAAAGAAAATTTGCGGAATTCTTCCGAGATACGGAATTGTGAAAAAATCAAAAACATTGTACAGATCTCTTAAAACTCCTTTGAATTCCTGGTTATAAGAGAAATAATACTGTGGTATAATCAACCCGAAATAGCAGATTATCAATCCTGCCAAAAGACCTGCAACAGCTCCTTTGTAGCTCCCTCTTCTCCAGAATATCGCTCCGAAAAATGCAGGAGCCAATTGTGCAATCACCACAAAAGAGATCAATCCCACAGAATCCAGCGAAGTTTTCAGAATGAAATACTTATAGAAAGCAAACGCCATAATGATGAGAGCGAAAATGCTAATTTTCCTGATGTTGGTAATGTTTCTCGTATTCTGGACTTCATTTTCGGATTTGAATTTTCCTAATAATCCGTACGGAATAATGAGATTATTGGAAAGCATGACGGATAAGGTGATGGCTGAAATGATGATCATTGAAATGCAGGAGCTTAATCCGCCCAGGAAAACAAGAACGGTAATCCATGTATTATTAAAATGCTGCGGAATCAGAATGGAGTAGAATTCAGGGTTCACTTTTTGGCCATCAAAAATCAGCCTTCCGCCCCAAGCAATCGGGAAGATGAAGATGGTGAAAATTAACAGATAAAGGGGGAAGAACCAAATAGCAGTTTTAATATGTCTTTCCTGTCTGTTTTCCACAATGGCGGTATGAAATTGTCTCGGAAGAATACAAATGGCAGTTCCTGAGATCATACATAAGATCATCCAGTTCAAGGCCCCTTCGATGCCATTAAATGTGTTCTTCTCTTTGAAATCTTCAAACCGGCTGGCTTTTTGATAGATGTCTGAAAATCCGTCAAAAGCAAAATAAATAACAAACAAACCTAAAATAATAATGAAAAAAAGCTTAAGGAAGCTCTCTAAGGCAATGGCGGAAATAATTCCCAAACGTTTTTCCGAAGCATCTACATAACGTGTTCCGTAATAGGATGAAAATAAAGCAATTAAAACCACAACGAAAGTGGCATTGTCTGTCAGGATATTTTTTGACATTGCAGTTTGGGTTACTAAGTGAAATGTCTCTGAAATTGCTTTGATCTGTAATCCTATGTAAGGAACGATGGCCAGGAGACAAACAATGGTTATCATTGCGCTAAAGCTCCTGCTGTTGCCGTATCGTAATGAAATGAAGTCCGCGAGGCTGCTGATTTTATTAACTCTTGAAATCCGTACTATCCTGGTATTGATGTAAATCCATGCAGGAATGATGATGATAGGACCAATGTAGATAGGAAGATAGTTAAGTCCGCTTGTAGCTGCAACACCAATGCTTCCGTAGTACGTCCAAGCTGTACAATACACTGCAAGAGAAAGCGCATAGATGTAGGGATTGTTGATCCAAAGCTTACTCTTTTTCTTCTCCGCCAAATGAGCGACTAAGAATAAAAGCGCCAGATAAAACAAAACCACAGTAAATAATGCGAAACTACTCATCATATTTTTTTATGATTACAAAAGAAATAATGATGGAAACCATCCAGACAGCGAAAATATAAATCAGAATCATTGGGTATCCGAAGATTTCCTTTTCACTATTGAATAGTAATGAAATAGGAATGCTGAAAGCGATCAGAAGTCCGATGCTCAGGATAATCAACTTTTGCTCGTGTCTTTTTTTCATATATGATACAAGTGATTAATGATAATTGATAAAGTGACGATGGGATATTAATCCGTTATCAATTATCATTAATCTTTTATATTTTAAATTTTGTCGTCCGAATATTCTCCGGTTAACGAATAATAACCGAAAATGGCCATTCCGCCAGAAATAATCGGCATCAGCACAAACAGAATAATGATTCCGAATACCAGATCCTCCTGTTTTCCTGAAGTGATTTTTGGGATTCCCATGACCGTAATTCCGAAATATCCTACCACTAAGGCAATGGCGATCCAGAGTATGCCTAATATTTTTTTTAGTCCGTTCATTTTTAATTGTTTTAAAATTAATAAAAATTTGAGTGATCCAATGTTTAATCGTGAATATTATTGTTCTTGTTTTTAAGATAAAATAATCCGATGATCAAACAGACTGCCGCAACCCCTATCGGATACCAAAGACCCTGAAGATACCAGGATTCGTTGCCTGTATCTTTTGCTGTTGTGACCAGATACGTTGCCACTGCAGGAAGCAACCCTCCAAATACTCCGTTTCCAATATGATACGGTAGAGACATTGATGTGTAGCGGATTCTCACCGGGAACATTTCTACCAGGAATGCTGCAATCGGGCCATATACCATCGTTACAAAAATTACCTGAATAAATACCAGGAATATCAGGTACCATTTGGTGTCGTCTGCTAATCTGATGCTTTGGGAAACTTTTGGCTCTTCTGCTTTCCCGTCTTTAATAACAGGTCCGCCTGGAGACCAATGCACAATGCTGTCTTTTTTAATTAAAGTTCCATCCGTGTACAATGCTTCTTTATGGAAAGTAATCAAGCTGTCTGTTGCGACTTTATCATGAATCTTTGCTGTTCTCTTTTCCGTAATCCCATTAGCTGCAACGGTTTTGCTTTCAAGGTTTACACTTTTGAACATAGAATCATAAATAGGTCTGTACGCTAAAATAGCAATGAGCATTCCTGTCATCATTACGGCTTTCCGTCCTATTTTATCAGAGAGCCAGCCGAAGAATACGAAGAACGGAGTCCCCAAAAACAAGGCGGTTGCCATTAAGGAATCAACCTGTGCGGATTCCACATTCATTACTTTTTGAAGGAAGCTCATGGCGTAGAATTGTCCGGTGTACCAAATGACTCCTTGTCCCATTGCTGCTCCAAATAAGGCTAGTAAGACGAATTTAAAATTCAGTTTATGTCCGAAACTTTCTTTTAAAGGATTTTTTGAAGTTTTCCCTTCGCTTTTAGCCTTTGCAAAAAGCGGAGATTCTTTCATGTTTTTTCTGATGATATAGGAAACTCCCACCATTAAAATGGAAATCCAGAACGGGACTCTCCACCCCCAACCATCAAATTCCTCTGCGGAAAGGGTGGTCTTGGTTACTAAAATGACAATTAATGAAATAAACAAACCTGCTGTTGCAGTCGTTTGAATCCATGATGTCCAGTAGCCTCTTCGGTGAGGTTGTGCATATTCTGCCACATAGGTAGCTGCACCACCATATTCTCCGCCAAGCGCTAACCCTTGCAGTAATCTTAAAATTAAGACTAAAACAGGAGCCAGAAATCCAATGGTCTCATAACTTGGGATACATCCTATGAGGAAAGTAGAAAATCCCATGATTAATAAAGTTACTAAGAACGTATATTTTCTTCCGATAAGATCTCCCAGCCTTCCAAAGAACAATGCTCCGAAAGGTCTTACCACAAATCCTGCTGCAAAAGTAGCCAGGGTAGATAAAAATGCTGCGGTAGGATTATCTGCAGGGAAAAATTTCGTGGCTAAAACGATGGCTAAACTTCCGAAAATGTAGAAGTCATACCATTCTATCAGTGTGCCGAGTGATGAGGCAGTGATCACGCTCCAGATGGTGCGGTTTTTCTGCTTGTCAGTCATATTTTCGTAAGCATCGTGATGATTTTCGCTCATATTGCTTGATTTTAATGTTAGTTAAAAATGGATATCGAGTTTTCTTTGTTTTATAGGTAAATCTGGAATTGTATAATAAATTCACCTTTGGATTCCGGGCTTTCCGCAGGGCTTGTATAAACCGGTCTCGTTGAATACTGGGTAGTGATTTTGGCATGATGACCATCTATGAACCAATTCGCACCAACGTCAAATTGTGAAGAAGACTTTTCGTATGCTTCAAAGTTTTTATGCGTAAATGCTGCAAAAGGCTGGATTCTGATTTTTGGCTTCTCGGCCTGGCTTGGTAATAGTAAACCTGCCTGTGCGTAGATAATATTACCTGTTCCGATAGTTGGCTGTAGGTTACCCGGTCCGGCAATCGCTTTGTCCCCAATGAAGTTCGGGTCTGATGTAGCGATGTTCATGATTCCTAAATTTCTGATGTAATTCGGACCGAATTGGTAATTGTAATATCCTGCGTATGCGGAAACGGCCATTTTATTTTTGGCATTTCCCAAAGGAATATCCGCAAATGCATCTACGGCTAAAAGAGTAATGTCATGTTTTTCAATAGTTGAATTCACGGAAGTTCTTGTTCCATTCTTTTGGTGGTAAAAACCTGCACCTACATTGAACACCTTTTTTGTTCCAAGATAAGAGCCCACCTTGAATGGAAGAACATTCGATTCGCTATCTAAGAATTGGTACTCTACATAACCTGCTTTTGAAAAGTTCGGATTTCCGTTGTTGTCTACTGCTACCGCCTTTGAAGGGTCGGTGACATTGGCTGGAGCTAAATCTGTTGCAAATGGTTTATTTAAGCTTAAACGATACTCTAGCTTTCCGTATTTTCCTTTCGCGAACATTCCCAGTTGTCTGGCAAATTGGTCGGAATTGTCAATCAATGGCCAGGTGAAGATAGGGGAATCAACAGTAAGGAAGTTCAGGGTGGAAGCCATGGTCATACGGGATAATCCCATGTAGTAATGCAAGCCGGCTCCTAAAGATAAACTGAATTTTCCTGCTTCTCCAGGTAAAATAACTGCATATTCATTCCATGCGTCATGGAAAAACATCTGTGGCTTTTTACCGTTTCCATACCCTCCTGTTCCTGAAGTTCCTGAACCACCACCATTAATGAATGTCTGATTGTTAATTCCAAAATGAGCCAAAATCATATACCTTTTGGAGATTTGAGCATAGGCTAAAGCACGTAAACGCCTGTTTCCTAAGCTCCAGGTATTGTCGGTGGGCTCTCCGCCAACCATACTCCCGGGATTCATTTCAGTATTTCTTACCCAGAACTGGTCCCATAAAATAAATCTGATGTATTTATCACCCTCCTGGTTGAGGTTTAATTTCAATCCACCCCCATAATCAGGTGAGCCTTGAGAATATAAAGAATTGCTGATTAAAGCCAATCCAATAAAAGTGAGTAATTTCTTCATAAATTATCAATTTTTGGTATTGTTTTTTGTGAAGACCAAATTGTAATTAATAATTTGTTTAAGAAAATTTAATATATATTTATGGTAAGTATATCGTTATCAATGATTAGTTAAGGGTTATAAGTGTTGAATTTTAAATTTATTTATTGATAAAATATTGAATTTTAAGTATTTAATTTGATATTTGTATTTGCATAATTCATGACTTATAATTCATAACTTTCTCATGTTATTTTTTAAATCTTTCCCATTTGATCAGCATATATTTATCCGCAAACTGAGTAATAATCAACCCGGAATTTTTTATGTTTTCCTCTTTGGACATATATTCGATCAATTCATTTTGCTTTAGAATTTTATACACGGGATGGAATTCTGAATGAGGAGGTCTTTTGATATTATATTTCTTGATCCAGGAACTTATGGTAACATGGGAAACCCCTATAATTCTCTCTATTTCACGATAGCTTAAGCCTTCAAGATAGAGCTGTAAGGCTTTGGTTACATAGTAATCGTCAATCTGTTTTCCAAGCTTCTTTACAGTGAAATAATAATTGCAATCTTTACAATGAAAACGCTGCTTCTCATTTACAATCCCGCTTTTTACGATCTTATTGCTGCTACATTTAGGGCAGTTGGATTCCATAACTATATCTTTTTAGTAAATATATAATAATTTAGCAAAATATTAATTTAGTTTAAAGATAAAATTACCTGTGTGTTTATTTTATATTAAAAAAAATATCTTTTTAATTTGTTTTTTAAAGTTATAATTCTTTAAATTTGCCAAAAAATTTAGATAAATAATGGAAATAGAAATTTCCTCATCCATACATTTAGTGTATGTGAGTGAAATACAGCAGGAAATGTATGATTCTGCACAGCGGAGAGGAACGGGGATTGCTAAACGTTCTATAGAATATTTAAGCAAGAAGATTTCAGAAGGTAATGCTGTGGTAGCTACTGAAAATGGAGAGTGGGTAGGTTTCTGTTATATAGAAACCTGGTCGCATGGTCAGTTTGTGGCCAATTCCGGATTGATTGTTTCCCCGAAATTCAGGGAAAGAGGTGCTGCAACTTTAATCAAGAATAAAGTGTTCCAATTATCTAGAGATAAATACCCGAATGCAAAAGTTTTTGGGCTTACAACAGGCCTTGCCGTCATGAAAATCAACAGCGATTTAGGCTACAAACCGGTTATTTATTCTGAACTGACTCAGGATGAAGAATTCTGGAATGGCTGTAAAAGTTGTGTAAATTATGAAATCTTAATGAAGAAAGAACGTAAAAACTGCCTTTGTACGGCAATGCTTTTCGTTCCTGAAAATATAACAGAAAATAGTGTTGCTCACACGCAACCGGAAATTAAATATAGCAATGAACAAGAAAGTCATCTTAGCGTTTAGCGGAGGTCTGGATACCTCTTACTGTGCTAAATATCTCAGTGAAAAATTGGGATATGATGTGTATGCAGTTACTGTGAATACCGGAGGTTTTTCTAAAGAAGAAGAAAAAGAACTGGAGAAAAAAGCTTTACACCTTGGGGTAAAAGAATACAGGTGCGTAGATGCTCAGAAAGATTATTATAATTCTTGCGTAAAGTATTTGATTTTTGGGAACGTGTTGAAAAATAATACCTATCCGCTGTCCGTGAGTGCAGAACGTACGGTTCAGGCACAGGAAATTGCAAAATATGCCATTGAAATCGGAGCAGATGCTATTGCTCATGGGAGTACAGGAGCAGGAAATGACCAGGTTCGTTTTGATCTTATCTTCCAGGTGATGTGTCCGAAGGTAGAAATCATCACACCAATTCGTGATATGGCTCTGTCCCGTGAAGAGGAAATTGAGTTTTTAAAAAGCCATGGATATGAAATGGAATTCCAAAAAGCCCAATATTCTGTGAATAAAGGACTTTGGGGAACTTCAGTGGGAGGAAAAGAAACATTGACCTCAAGAAATTATCTTCCTGAAGAAGCATTTCCTTCCCAGATTAAAGAAACTCAACCTTCTGAATTGGAAATTGAGTTTAAAAACGGAGAAGTAATAGCAGTGAACGGAGAGCGTTTTGAACATCCGGTATATGCGATCCAGAAAATTGAAGAATTAGCTTCTGCTTACGGAATCGGTCGTGATATTCACGTTGGAGATACAATTGTTGGAATTAAGGGAAGAGTGGGTTTTGAAGCAGCAGCGGCATCAGTAATTATCAAAGCGCACCATTTATTGGAAAAACACACCCTTTCAAAATACCAGCAAATGATGAAATCTCAGCTTTCCGACTGGTATGGAAACTGGCTTCACGAAGCACTTTTCCTGGATCCTGTGATGAGAAATATTGAATCTTTCTTAATAGATTCTCAAAAAACAGTAAGCGGAAAAGTTTTTGTAACGCTTCATCCATATCGGTTTATATTAAACGGAATTGAATCTGATCACGATTTAATGTCTGATAAATTCGGAAGCTATGGAGAAGCTAACAGAGCATGGACGGGAGAAGACGTGAAAGGCTACACTAAAATTGTAAGCAACTCTTTAAATATATATTACCAGATTAACGGAATAAAAGCATGAAAACAGTAGGAATTATAGGCGCCAACGGTTATACGGGAAGCGAATTGGTTCGTCTGCTGGCTTTTCATCCTCATGTGTCTTTGCGTTTTTTATATAGTCGTTCAAATTCCGGGACAAAGATTTCAGATTTGTACCCGGATTTAACGACGGTTTGTGAAATGGTGTTAACGGATCAGCCGGAAGATGTTGATATCCTCTTCTTATGTCTTCCTCATAAAGAAAGCCAGAATTGGCTGGCTCAGAATGCTGTAAAAGATGAAACGTTGGTTATTGACCTGGGGAATGATTTTCGTTTGGAGGGAAACTTTGGAAATAGAAATTTTATCTATGGTTTGCCTGAAATCAACAAAAAACAACTTTCAGGAGCAAAAAGTATTGCAAATCCGGGATGCTTTGCGACAGCTATTCAGCTGGCTTTGCTTCCATTAGCAGAAAAAGGATTGCTGAGCGATGTTTACACGACAGGAATTACCGGTTCAACAGGAGCCGGGCAATCTTTGCAGGCAACCACACATTTTACCTGGAGAAATGATAACATTTCTGCTTACAAAACCCTGACCCATCAGCATGTGGATGAAATTGTACAACAATTGACTTCTTTTAATGATCATGAAATCAATCTGAATTTTGTTCCATGGAGAGGAGATTTTGCAAGAGGAATTTTTACAAGTTCTACCATAAAAACAGATATAGAGTTTTCAGATATTAATCAATTGTTCAGGGATTTTTATGCAGATGAGCCTTTTGTAACGGTAAGTGAAACAGCAATTGATTTAAAGCAGGTTGTCAATACCAATCGCTGTGTGATTCAGATTGAAAAAAGAGGGAATTTTGCGGTCATTCACTCAGCGATTGACAATTTGTTGAAAGGAGCTTCCGGACAGGCGGTACAGAACATGAATGTCGCCATGGGATGGGAAGAAAATTTAGGACTGAATTTGAAACCGATAGCATTTTAAAAGTCAATAGTAAATTTTAAAATCAATCAAACCGACTTAGGAAAATGAAGCGTTAAGAAAAATAGTTTTGTGAACGTTAAGAAATCCCACTGTTTGAATGCGACACAAATATTGAAGTGAAGAAACAATATTCAATTCGCACGAGTTTTGAGATCTTTAGAGAACAAAAATATTTTTTAGCGGAAGTTTCCGGTCTTGAACTTTTGTTTCTTTTGTTTCAAGACAAAAGAAAATAATAAAAAAACAAAAAATGAATTTATTCAACGTATATCCATTATTCAACATAAATCCAGTAAAAGCTCAGGGATCATTTCTTTGGGACGATAAAGGAGAACAATATCTTGATTTTTACGGAGGTCACGCTGTGATTTCTATCGGGCACAACCATCCGTATTATCAAAACAAATTAAAAGAACAGTTAGAAAAAATCTCTTTTTATTCCAATTCTGTTCAAAACGAATTGCAGACTGAATTAGCTGAAAAATTAGGGAAGCTTTCAGGATATGAAGGTTATAATCTTTTCCTGTGCAACTCCGGAGCTGAAGCCAATGAAAATGCTTTGAAGCTGGCCTCTTTCCATAACGGAAAAAGTAAAGTGCTTTATTTTTCAGGTTCGTTTCACGGGAGAACTTCTGCGGCTGTTTCTGTAACTGATAATCCGGACATTGTAGCTCCTGTGAATTATTCGGGAAGATTCATTAAATCAGAATGGAATAATATTGAACAATTAGAAGAAATTTTTGAAGCTCAGGGAAGCGAGATCTCATCCGTTATCATCGAAGGTATTCAGGGAGTTGGCGGAATTATGATTCCAACGATAGAATTTTTAACTAAAATCAAAGAATTATGTGAAAAGCATGATACAGTTTTGATTCTGGATGAAGTACAGTCCGGTTATGGAAGGAGCGGATATTTCTTTGCGCATCAGGAGTTTGGAATTGAACCGGATATTATCACAACCGCAAAAGGAATGGGGAACGGTTTCCCAATCGGTGGAGTTTTAATCCACCCGAAGTTTAAAGCAAGCAATGGCTTATTGGGAACCACTTTCGGGGGAAATCACCTGGCTTGTGCTGCTGCCATTGCTGTTCTGGACGTGATGAAAGATGAGAGTCTCATCGAAAATGCTCAGGAAATGGGCAATTATATAGAAAATGAAATTAAAGATTTTCCACATATTCAATCCATCCGAAGGAAAGGGTTGATGATTGGTATTGAACTCGACAGGAACTGCTCGGAAGTGAGGAGCAGCCTGTTGTACGATCATCATATTTTCACGGGCAACTCCAATGATAAGAGCGTTTTGAGGATTCTTCCGGCTCTTAACATCAGGAAAGAAGAAACCGATCTTTTCATCAATGCCCTGAAGACGGTTTTAGAAAATATTTCAATACAGATTAATGTGTAAAATAAAATTATCAATGAAAAAATTTACCGCTGTAAGTGATGTAGAAAACTTACAGGAAATCATAAAAAAAGCTTTACAAATTAAAGAAAACCCACTTTCGGAAACAGAGAAAGGAAAAGGGAAAACAATAGGACTGGTCTTTTTAAACTCGAGTTTGAGAACACGTTTAAGCAGCCAGATTGCCGCACAGAATTTAGGATTGAATGTGTTGACTTTAAATGCTGCACAGGAAGCCTGGAATTTAGAGTTTGCGGACGGTGCTGTAATGAATGGAGACACCGTAGAACATATCAAAGATGCGATCGAAGTATTAAATCAATATTGCGACATTATAGCTGTTCGTTGTTTTGCAGGAATGAAGAATAAAGAAGATGATGTGAATGAAAGTATTCTGAACCAGTTTGAACAGCATGCAAAAGTTCCCGTTGTTTCTCTGGAATCAGCGACACGTCACCCTTTACAAAGTTTGGCTGACTGTATCACCATTACAGAAAACTGGAAAGAAGAACGTAAGCCAAAAGTTGTTTTAACCTGGGCGCCTCACATCAAACCTATTGCTCAGGCTGTTGGGAATTCTTTTGCAGAATGGATGCAGGAAATGGATGTAGATTTTGTAATCACCAACCCGGAAGGATATGATCTGGATAAAAACTTTACAAAAGATGTAAAAGTGATCCACGATCAGAATGAAGCTCTGAAAAATGCAGATTTTATTTATGTGAAAAACTGGTCATCTTTTGATGAATATGCAGCAATGCCGGAAGTTAAAGAGAGCTGGATGCTAACGAACGAAAAATTGGAAAATACCAACAAGGCGAAGGTAATGCACTGTCTTCCCGTTCGTCGAAATGTGGAATTGAGTGATGAAGTGATGGATGGAGAGAACTCCATCATCTATCAGCAGGCAAAAAACCGGATTTTTTCCGCTCAGGCTGTATTTTCTGAAATTTTAGATGGATTGAATTCAAAATAGGATGCTCATGCAGGAAAAGCTTTTTGTTGTAAAAATAGGAGGTGCTTTGATTGATGATGAGGAATTATTGGATCAGTTTCTGGACCAGTTTGCCGAGATTAATGAAAAGAAAATTTTGGTTCATGGCGGGGGAAAATTAGCAACAACGTTGGCGGATAAGCTGGGAATTGAGCAAAAAATGATCAATGGACGAAGAATTACGGATAAAGACACCCTGGATATTGTGGCGATGGTGTATGCAGGAGGGATCAACAAAAATATTGTGGCAAAACTTCAGCAGAAAAAATGCAAGGCAATAGGTTTTTCGGGAGCGGATGCGAATCTCATTAAAGCTAAAAAAAGAGAGCATGAAGAAATAGATTTTGGATTTGTAGGAGATATTGAAAAGAAAGGAGTGAATAAAAAATTGATTTCCAAATTGCTTAAACTTGAGTTGGTTCCTGTGTTTTCGGCCATCACGCACGATAAAAAAGGACATCTTTTCAATACGAATGCAGATACCATTGCTTCGGTAATTGCTCAGGCTTTATCGGTAAAATATGATGTGGAATTGCTGTATTGTTTCGACAAAGAAGGAGTTTTGGAAGATGTAGACAATCCGGAATCAGTGATTAAAAATATTTCAGAAGAAGAATTTTCGACGTTGAAAAATGAAGGAAAACTGCATAAAGGGATTTTGCCCAAACTGGAAAATGCACTCGGAGCCGTAAAAAACAATGTGAATAAGGTATTCTTAATCAAAGAAACCCAACTGAAAAACCATATAGAAAACCATCATGCAGGAACTGAAATCTGTTTATAGTAAAGAAGAATTGCTGAATAACGCAGTGGAATTGCTCAAAAAGCTGATTGAAATTCCTTCATTCAGCAAAGATGAATTTAATACATCTGTAGAAATTGAAAACTTTTTCAAAAAGCATCAGGTTCCTGCCAAACGTTTTAAGAATAATATCTGGGCGGTGAATAAGCATTTTGATGTATTTAAGCCCTCCATTTTGCTGAATACCCATCATGACACGGTAAAGCCCAATAAAGCTTATACTTTGGATCCATTTTTACCTATTGAAAAAGACGGAAAATTATTCGGGTTGGGGAGTAATGATGCTGGTGCTTCTTTGGTTTCGATGGCGCAGGTTTTTTTACATTTTTATGATAAAGAAGATTTACAATATAATTTGGTGATTGCATTGACGGCAGAGGAGGAGATTTCAGGTCTTGACGGTATTGAAGCTTTATTTCCTCAATTACCCAATATAGAGCTCGCCATTGTAGGAGAACCAACGCAGATGAATCTGGCGATTGCGGAAAAAGGATTATTGGTGATTGACGGGGAAATGAAAGGTACTCCTTCTCATGCTGCTCATCCGAATGATGATAATTCGATTGTAAAATGTATGGAAGACTTGCAGAACATTTTGCATTTCAAATTTCCAAAAGTCTCAGATTATCTGGGTGAAGTGAAGATAACGCTTTCAGGAATTCATGCCGGAGTGCAGCATAATGTAGTTCCCGAATCCTGTACTTTTACTTTAGACGTAAGGGTTACGGACGAATATACCAATAAAGAAGCCTTTGAAATCATCCAGTCGCAAATGAAATCAACATTAACGGCAAGATCATTCAGGCTGAATTCTTCAAAAATTGAAGTAGATCATCCGTTTGTACAGGCGGGATTAGAAATCGGGAGAACAACATATGGTTCGCCTACTTCATCTGACCAGGCAATTATTCCATGTACGTCAGTAAAGATGGGCCCCGGCGACAGCAGGCGCTCTCACACTGCGGATGAGTACATCTATATAAAGGAAATAGAAGAAGGAATTGATATTTATATTCAAATCCTGGAGAGAGTTTTATAAGATGGAAGATAGAAGCAAGAAAATGGAAGTTTAGCAATTTGTGAATCACACTTCCAACTCCCAGCTTCAGGCTTCCCCTCAAAATAAGATTTTTAGGTTTAGTTTTTTTAAGTTTTGACAACGCCCGGTAGAGATGAAGTTTGAATGTTTTTAATAAAGATTTATGCAAAAATGAAATTAAAAATGAAAGACTTACATGTGGAAATGTTTAGTTTTTTACTGGAAGGTATTCTACTGGGCACGTCAAAACGAAACAGAAAGAAAAGAAAATAATATGAAAAAAATATGGCAGAAGGATGACCTTGCTACCAATATACTAGTTAACCGATTTACAGTCGGGAAAGATCTTGACTTTGATGAACGTTTGGCAAAATATGATGTCAAAGGATCTATGGCCCATTGCCAGATGTTATCAGAAGTAGGAATTATTTCTGAAGAAGAATCAAAACAGATGTTGTCTGTTTTGGCAGAGATTTTAGAAGATATTGAAAACGGAAGTTTTAAAATCGATAAAAAAGCAGAAGATATTCATTCTCAGGTTGAAGCCATTTTAATTGAAAAATTAGGCGACACAGGAAAGAAAATTCATACGGCCCGTTCACGAAATGATCAGGTTTTATTAGATATAAAGCTGTATTTACTGGATGAGATCCGTGAAATTACAATCTTAACGGATGAATTCTTTCAGATATTAATCAAATTAGCAGAGCAACATAAAAACGTTCTGCTTCCGGGATATACCCATTTACAGATTGCCATGCCTTCCTCATTCGGATTATGGTTTGGAGCCTACGCGGAAGCATTATTGGATGATATTGAAATGTTGTTTTCGGTTAAAAATATCATTAATAAAAATCCTTTAGGTTCTGCGGCGGGTTACGGTTCTTCTTTTCCGATTGATCGCGAGAGCACAACCTATAATTTAGGCTTCCAGTCGATGAATTACAATTCAGTGTATGCTCAAATGACACGTGGGAAATCGGAAAAGATATTATCGATGGCAATGGCGACATTGGCGGGAACGTTGGGGAAATTTGCCTATGATGTTTGCCTGTATTTAAGCCAGAATTTTGATTTTATCAGCTTTCCTAAAGAATTTACCACCGGAAGCAGTATCATGCCGCACAAGAAAAATCCGGATATTTTTGAGTTGGTTCGTGCGCGTTGCAACAGAATACAATCGCTGCCAAATGAATTTATCTTGTTGACGAATAATCTTCCATCAGGCTACCACAGAGATATGCAGCTGACCAAGGAAATTCTTTTCCCTGCCATCGATTCATTAAAGGAATGCCTGGAAATTTTGAATTACACTTTACCCAATATTCAGGTGAAAGACGGAATTCTGGAGGATGAAAAATACAAATACCTTTTCAGTGTAGAGAAGATCAATGAAGAAGTGAAAAAGGGGAGCTCATTCCGTGATGCATATATAAAGATAGGACAGGAAATTGAAAACAATGCGTTTGATTTTGAGATTGGTAACTTAACCCATACCCATCAAGGAAGCATTGGAAACCTTTGTCTGGATAAAATAGAATATCAGTTTAATAAATTAAAGAATAAATTATTAGGTTGATAATATAAGATGCTCCGATTTCGTTCAGCATGATAATTATAATAATTGATAAATGATGGTTGATCCCTCAATCATCTATAATTTAAAATCTAAAATTTATAATCTGCTTCGTCATGCTATGAGTGAAGTTGAAGCATTATTAAAAATGAATTATTCCAGATCAATTTTAAATTTAGTAGATTTTTTTACTTCGTGAAGAACGATAGAACTGTGATATTGCCCGATATTAGGAATATTTGAAATGACATTCACAGCGAAATCATTATAAGAATTGATGTCTTTAGCAATGATCTTGAGCATATAATCATATTCACCGGATAAACTGATGATTTCCTGAACTTCATCATATTTTCCGATGTTTTTCTCAAAAGTTTCAAGAACTTTCTGAGATTGCTCTTTCAGACGGACATTACAATAAACAACAATATTCAATCCTAATTTTTCACGGTTTAAAAGACCTACATATTTCTCAATGATGCCCTGTTTCTCCAACTGTTTGATACGCTCATACGTTGGAGTAAAGGTAAGGCCTATCTTTTCTGAAATTTCCTTTACAGATAAAGTAGAATCTTCCTGAATAATACTAAGGATCATTTTGTCTTTTAAATCCATATAAAATTGGTTTGAGTTTATAACAAAAATAGTATTTAAAAATGGAAAATAAGGAGAGATTAGTATTTTTTAATTTAATTGAAAAATTGGTTTTGTCAATTTCCAAAATTGTTGTATCTTTGCACCTAATGAATAAAAGAGTATTTATATCATTAGATTTACCGGGCGAAAGCGCCCTTTACGATATTTATTATTATTAAGCGAAGATTTGGTCTTCGCTTTTTTTTGTGTAAAAATTTAGGAAATATGTTTACGATTACAGAACTAAGCATCGAGAGAATTAACAGTATACTTGCTGAAGCGATGGCTTTTGCTAATGGGAAAACTGCCAAAATTGAAGGAGAGGTTTTTTGTTCCAATCTGTTCTTTGAAGACAGTACAAGAACCAAAACAAGTTTTGATATTGCCGAAAGAAAATTAGGATTACAGGTGGTTCCTTTTGACGCCTCTCACAGTTCAGTCAATAAGGGGGAGAGTTTATATGATACAGTAAAAACAATTGAAAGCTTAGGCGTAAACTTAGTCGTAATAAGAGATAAGAAAGACAGATACTTCGAAGAACTGAAAAATATTACCATTCCTGTGATCAACGGAGGGGACGGAACAGGAAACCACCCGTCACAATGTATGTTGGATCTGATGACAATTTACCAGGAATTCGGAAAGTTTGAAGGGCTGAAAGTGGGAATCGTTGGAGACGTAAAACACAGCCGTGTTGCCAATTCTAATGCAGAAGCATTAAGAAGATTAGGCGCTAAAGTATACTTCTCAGGTCCGGAACAATGGTTCGATGAAGGAGCTTTAATTAACGGAACTTACCTTGCCGTAGATGAATTGATTGAAGAAGTGGATGTTTTAATGCTGTTAAGAATCCAACACGAAAGACATGATGCCAAAATGAGCTTCTCCGCTTCGGAATACCACAGAAAATATGGGTTGACGAAAGAAAGAGAAAAAGCCATGAAAGAAAAAGCAATCATCATGCATCCTGCTCCCATCAACAGAGGAGTAGAGATTGATACAGACCTGGTGGAATGCGAACGTTCAAGAGTATTCAAACAAATGCAGAATGGTGTTTTCGCAAGGATGGCCATTCTGAAAGAAGCATTGGAAGAAAAAGGGTTTACTTTTAAGTAATCGAGGTTCGCGTAGCGAGCAAAAATTCCCATCATTTGGAGGGGTGTCAAAAAGGGAAACTTTTTGACGGGGTGGTTAAAAAATAGAATAAAATAGAAATCTAAATAAAGAAAATGAAGAAAAAATTAATACTGGAGTCCGGTGAAGTATTTCATGGAGAAGGTTTCGGAACAGAGTTGGAAACTGCAGGAGAAGTGGTTTTCAATACCGGGATGACAGGATATCAAGAATTGATTTCAGACCCGTCTTACTGCGGTCAGATTGTGTGTATGACCTATCCGCTTATCGGAAATTACGGGATCAACCGTGATGATTACGAAAGTATTGAGCCGGCTATTAAAGGTCTGATTGTAAAGGAACTTTGTGATTTCCCGTCCAACTTCCGTACACAGATCACTTTAGATGAATTGTTTAAAAAGAAAAACCTTTCAGGGATTTCAGGAATTGATACAAGAAAACTGACAAGAATTCTTCGTAATCATGGAGTGGTGAAAGGAAAGATTGTGAATGAAGACGCTGATGAAAATGCAGTAGTAGCAGAATTGAAGTCAACCACTTTCCCTACGAATCAGGTAGAAACAGTTTCTACTAAAACTTCCTATGCTAACCCGGGAAGAGGTTTCAAAGTAGTATTGGTGGATTTTGGTTCCAAATTAGGAATCATTAGAGAATTATCCCAAAGAAATTGTGATATTATAGTGGTTTCACAAGATACAACCGCAGAAGAAATCCTATTGATGAATCCGGACGGAATTATGCTGTCTAACGGTCCTGGAGATCCGGAAGACAACCAGCACGCATTAGAAATGATCCGTGGAGTACTGGGAAAAGTTCCGATCTTCGGAATCTGCTTAGGACACCAACTGATCGGTTTGGCTTGCGGAGCAAAAACATTCAAATTAAAATTCGGACACAGAGGAGGAAATCATCCGGTGTTGGATTTAGAAAAGAACAAAGTCGCAATCACTTCTCAAAATCACGGATATGCGGTAGATCAGGAAAGTTTGAAAGAAACAGATTTAATAGAAACGCATATTGCCCTGAACGACAGAACAAATGAGGGGTTAAAACATAAAATCCACCCATGCTTCTCCGTACAGTATCACCCTGAAGCAAGTCCGGGCCCTGAAGACGCCAACTATCTGTTTGATGATTTCATCCACCTGATGGAAGACTTTAAAAACAAGAAAAATCAATAAAATTCTCAATATGGAAACTCCCCTACAATTAGCCAATCGTTTTCGTGAAGTGTATTTGAATGGAGAATGGGTAGTCTATACGAACTATAAAGCTCAGCTGTCAGAAACTCCAAGAGAAATACTGACAAAGGAAATTGAAGATCTGAACACCATAGAGTCTATCGCTTTCCATATTCATTACTATGTACACGGAGTGCTGAATGTACTGGAGGGAGGGACACTGGACATCAGTGATAAGTACAGCTTTGATTTCCCTCCTACGAAATCAGAAGAAGAGTGGAAGAGTTTCCTTACGACATTCATCAATGACTGCGAAAAATTTGCAGAAGTCATTGAAAACATGTCAGACGAAGACCTGGATGGTGATTTTTCCGAAAACAAATACGGAAGTAAAAGAAAAAATATCAACGCTTTGATTGAGCACGGATATTACCATTTGGGACAGATAATTTTAATTAAAAAGCTAGTAAACAAGAATTTATAATGTCATTCTGAACGAAGCGTAGCGAAGTGAAGAATCTCAAATTTAGAATGACAAACAGAAAATAAATTAGATAAAAGTAAAATGGCAAAACGTACAGATATAAAAACAATTTTAGTAATCGGTTCAGGACCTATCATCATTGGTCAGGCAGCAGAATTCGATTACGCAGGAACGCAGGCTTGCTTATCTTTGAAAGAAGAAGGATACAAAGTAATTTTGATCAATTCCAACCCTGCAACGATCATGACGGATGTGGAAATTGCAGATAAGGTTTACATCGAGCCGATTTCCCTTCAGTTTGTAAGTCATATCATCAGAAAAGAGCGCCCGGATGCACTTTTACCGACGCTTGGCGGTCAGACGGGTCTGAATATGGCGGTAGAATTGGAAAAATCAGGAATTCTTGAAGAATGTAAGGTGGAAGTATTGGGAACCAAACTTTCAGCCATCAACAGAGCGGAAGACAGAGACTTGTTCCGTGAATTGATGAGAGAATTAAATGAACCTGTTCCTGAATCTGATATTGTAAACACAGTAGAAGGAGCCCTTAATTTTGCTGATGATATCGGTTACCCTGTAATTGTTCGTCCTGCTTTCACCATGGGTGGAACAGGAGGTGGTATCGCTTCCAATGAGACAGAATTGAAGGAAATTGCTGAACTGGGACTAAAACACAGCCCGGTTACGCAGTGCCTTATCGAAAAATCAATTGCTGGTTTCAAAGAAATTGAATACGAAGTAATGCGTGATGCAAACGACAACGCAATTGTAGTTTGTAACATGGAAAATATAGACCCGGTGGGAGTTCACACAGGAGACTCCATCGTAGTAGCGCCTTCTCAGACCCTTTCAGACAGAGAGTATCAGTTATTGAGAAACGCTTCCCTGAAAATTATCAGAGCATTAGGAATTGAAGGAGGGTGTAACGTACAGTTGGCTTTAGACCCGCATTCATTCAATTACTATATTATCGAGGTAAACCCAAGAGTTTCCCGTTCATCGGCTTTAGCAAGTAAAGCAACAGGGTATCCGATTGCAAAAATTGCAGCAAAGATTGCTGTAGGACTGACTCTTGATGAAATCATGAACCCGGTAACAGGAAAAACATATGCCTGTTTCGAACCTGCCCTGGATTATGTGGTAACTAAATTCCCAAGATTCCCGTTCGATAAATTCGAAACGGCAGACAGAAGATTATCCACTCAGATGAAGGCAACAGGAGAAGTAATGGCGATCGGAAGAAACTTCGAAGAGTCTTTACAGAAAGCCATCCGTTCATTAGAAACAGGGATCAAGCATTTAGGGTTGAAGACCAAACAGGCTCAGGCTCTTACTGCAGAAGAAATCGAAAGAAGAATCAGAGTATGTGACGATGAACGATTATTCATCATTGGAGATGCTTTACGAAGAGGATATGACTGGGAACAGATCGTAGAATGGAGTAAAATAGATAAATTCTTCATCTGGAAATTAAAGAAACTGGTTGATTTCGAGAAAACGATCACTGAAAATAAATTCGATAAAGAAACTTTAATTCAGGCTAAGAAATTAGGTTTTGCAGATGTAAATATCGCCGTTCTTTGGAATGTTACAGAGCGTGAAGTTTTCAATTTCAGAAAAGAAAACGGAGTAATGCCGGTTTTCAAAATGGTAGATACCTGTGCTGCGGAATTTGAAAGTGAAACTCCATATTTCTACGGAACATATGAAGAAGAAAACGAAAGCATTGTTACAGATAAAGAAAAGATCATCGTTCTGGGTTCAGGACCTATCAGAATCGGGCAGGGAGTTGAATTCGACTATGCAACGGTTCACTCGGTTTGGGCGATCAAAGAAATGGGGTACGAAGCGATCATCATCAACAATAACCCGGAAACAGTTTCTACAGACTTCTCCATCTCAGATAAATTATACTTCGAACCTTTAACGGAAGAAGATGTAATGAATATCATCGAGCTTGAAAAACCTAAAGGAGTAGTCGTTCAGTTCGGAGGACAGACTGCCATCAACTTAGCGGATAAATTAGCCTCTCATGGTGTTCAGATCTTAGGAACAACCTTGGAGGACCTTGACAGAGCGGAGAACAGAGATAAATTTGAAAAAGCGCTTCAGGAAATGCAGATTCCTCAGCCTTTAGGAAAAACATCCACATCTAAGGAAGAAGCGATCAAAATTGCCAACGAGATCGGATATCCGGTTTTGGTACGTCCAAGCTATGTTTTAGGAGGGAGAGCAATGGAAATCGTATATACGGAAACAGAATTGGCACACTACATGGAAAATGCGGTGGAAGCAAGTCCTGAACACCCTGTTTTGGTTGATAAATATATGGTTGGGAAAGAAGTGGAGATCGATGCGATCTGCGACGGAGAAACAGTAATTATTCCGGGAATCATGGAGCACATCGAAAGAGCGGGAGTTCACTCCGGAGACTCGATAGCGGTATATCCGCCACAAAATATCTCCCAAAAGGAAATCGAAACCTTAGTTGATTATACAAAGAGATTGGCCAAAGGATTGAATGTAATCGGTTTAATGAATATCCAATATGTTCTTTTCGAAGGAAATGTATATGTGATCGAAGTTAACCCTCGGTCATCAAGAACAGTTCCGTTCTTATCTAAAATCACGGATGTTCCGATGGCTAACCTAGCTACAAAAGCGATCTTAGGTCAGAAACTGAAAGATTTAGGATATCAGGACGGGCTGGTTCCAAATAAAGAAGGAGTATACGTAAAAGTTCCTGTGTTCTCATTCTCTAAACTAACGAAAGTAGATATCTCTTTAGGCCCTGAAATGAACTCTACAGGAGAGGTAATGGGGAAAGATACTACATTGGAAAAAGCACTTTACAAAGGGTTAATTGCAGCAGGAAGAAAAGTCCCAATGCACGGTTCCATCCTGTTCACAGTTGCGGATAAACATAAGCAGGAAGCGGCAGATTTAGCAGCAAGATTCCATGAAGTTGGTTTCAGAATCTGGGCTACGGAAGGTACTGCTAAGTTCTTTGAAGAAAAAGGAATTCCTTGCAAGATAGGATACAAGATTGGGGAAGAAGATGTGAACCTAATCGATCTTATCCAGAAAGGAAAAGTACAATATGTAGTGAATACCACAACCAAAGGTAAACAGGCAGAAAGAGACGGATTCCAGATCAGAAGAATGAGCGTGGAAAACGGCGTTCCTTGTTTAACTTCAATGGATACGGTAGAAGCGATCTTAAAAGTGATCGAAAGCATGAGCTTCAAGATGGAGACGATGTAATTGTCGAAATAATTATAATAAAACCTCGCAAGTTTTCTTGCGAGGTTTTTTGTTTGACATAGTTTGGTGTGATATGGAAATTTCTATAAATTTAGAACAAGATAAACATACTTATACAATGAAATATTTAACCAGAGTTTTAGGAATTTTAATTATTTTTTTCTTTACTGTTAAATTAAAAGCAGAAACCTGGAATGAGCCTTGGCAAAAGGAAATTATACAAAAATCTCAGTTTTTTATTTTTGGAAAAGTTATTGAAAATGATGGTAAAAAAGCAAGAATAACTGTTGAAAAAAAGTTTGGGAATGAAGAAATTCCAAATGAAATAATTATTGATAATTACTTTTTTTTTCAACTCACAAGCAGCTCAGGACATGAAATCCACAATAAATTAAAAAAAGATGTTTCCTATTATTTTCTTTTGACTAAAAATAAAAATAATAATTATTCTTTACCAACACCAACTTCAGGCTTCGCGGAAATAGATGAAAATAAAAAGGTCAGTGCGACGTACAGGCATAGTTATCATCAAGCATTAATTCCACAAGAGACTTATGAGATGACTTATAAAAATATTTGGAGTTATTATAAATACAAGACATTTGATAATAGTGAAATCAATAAGTTCATTAATCTTCAGATCGGGAAAAAGGCAGCCGGGTTTTCTGAGGAAGAAATTTCAGACTTTTACTTACAACATGCTGCTTTAGAAACTGCCTATTTATTGGATTTAACACCTTCGATTGAACAAGTATTTAAGTTCGCAAAATCCGGAAATTTCCATTTAAGAGTCTCAGCTTTACAATTAATGGGAAATTACAATACAAAACAGAGCAAAGACTTTTTACTAAATTCAGTTCAGGATAAAAATGTTGATAATTTTGAAAAAGTGATTGCAATTTGGGCTATCAAAAAATCAAATGATAAAGAATATGTTCAAAAGCTAAAGCTTTTGAAAAAAAACTTATCGACTGAGGAAACGGGCTTTGGAGGAAACATTATGGACCCGAGAGTCGGAACATATTTTCCTGATCCCAGACAAGCAGTAGAGGATTTACAATAAAAACCACACTGGGTTATTTCATTTTATTAATACCAAGACGTTTCATGAAAAAGATTATATTACCTGTAGTTCTGTATTTAAGTGTATTCTCCTGCACTAAAAATCCTCAAAATTCAGAAAACACACCAAGCGTAGAAACAGAACCTTCATCAATTGAAAATTTAAATATTCAAACAAGCTCCTTTACTGAAATTGATAGTACAGGGATTCTCATTTTCCCCTTACAAATGGGGCAGAACAAAAGAGAGGATGGCAATTATTCTTATAAGGAAATGCCCGATAATACATATTGGAACATTATCTTTTTAAATTCAAATACCAATGAGTATCATTTACTTACAGAAAAGAAAATTCTGATATTGAATTATGATTATAAATATAATGCTGATGAAGAAGAAATTAATGTTTCCAAAAAAACGGATCATATTTTTTATAATGTAAGAAGTCTGGATTATAATAACGATAAGCTGATTAATGAAAATGATCCGGTTTACCTATTTGTTTCGGACAGATTTGGTAATAATTTCAGGCCAATTTCACCGGCAAATTACAGCTTAAACAGCTGGAAATATATTCAAAGTTCAAATAAAGTGATAATGACTGTAACAAAAGACAGTAATCAAGACAAACTGTTTGATGATAAGGATGAAGTTGTAGCGTTTGAAATTGTATTAGATCAATTGGAAACTCCAAAAGAAGTTTTTCAGGTTGAATTGAAAGATAAGCTGAAGAAACTTTATGACAGGGATTGGAGAAGGATAAAGTAAAGAATTTAAATAATAATACATAAAATAACCATGACAGAATACCAGGCAAAATCAAATAACACCTTTTCTTTTGATGTAACAAAAGACGATCAGTTAATCGGGAAACTTATTTACAAAAGCTGGTTCAGGTTTAATGCAGTGATAGAATTTCCAGATAACTCCAATTATCAGATCGAGCCGAAAGGTTTCTGGGGAACTACTATTGAACTTAAAGAAGGAGAAAAGGTGCTTTTAAATTTAAAGATGAACTGGAATGGAGAAATCATCGTACAGACTTTTTTTAATAGTATTGAGAAAGATTATATTTTCAGGCACAAAGGCATTTTCAAAGAATCATTTGTATTAACAGATCATGAAGGACCAGAGCTTTTGGTGATGAAACCACACATGAAATGGAATTTGATGAACTATGAATATACGATTACGACATCCGACACTTTTGACACGTTGTCGAATAAAGACATTATACTGATGAATTCATTACACTGTGCCAATTATTATATGTCTTCGATGATGTCTGTAATTGGAATTTAAAATGTGAATTTTGATGTTGAAAAAATAAAAACGATCTTGAAAATTCATTACTTTTATTTCAATGAAAATTATACACCTTAAAACCATTACAAC